>JACRDZ010000146.1 GCA_016212735.1 Candidatus Firestoneibacteriota bacterium
GATTCATTTTTTATTACAACATTAAAATGTTCCGCAGCTTTCTCCAGATTGCTTTCTTTGGAATAAAGTGTCCCCAGTCGGAAATTAGCCTCAATATTATCCGGTTCAATATCTTCTACAATCTTTTTATAAATCTCTTTGGCTTCTTTAAGATTATTTGAATGTAAATAGACTGTTGCCATATTAAGCAAGGCATCAACATACTTCGGATCAAGTTCTATAGCTGATTTAAATTCCTGTATTGCTTCAGTAGTTTTTCCAACTCTAATATAGACTTCTCCTAATTTACAATGAATATAAGCAGAATTTTCTTCTACTTGTAAAGCCTTTTTATATTCAATAATAGCATCTTCATAATTTTTATTATTTTCATGATAATTACCCATTGAAAAATGTGAATAAGCAAAAGACCTGTTTTTTTCTAAATTTTTGTTATCTGTTTTTAAAGATTCTGGTTTAGTGGTTTTTACCTCAACTTCAGGCTTTACTAAATATTTTCCCCTGCTGCAGGCACAAATAGTAAAAACTAAAATTAATAGAAAAAATAAAATATTTTTATTCATTATTATAATATTCTCCTGTCTATTTTTTATTACAGCTTTTATTATAACACTATAATTTTCATTTTTGCAAATATTACTTCAGTTTATAAGTTATAACTTAATTTGTGCTAAAAAACTTACTATCCCTGATAACATAAAAAAAGAATCAATGATAAATTCAAACAAATTTCTGGTAACAGCAATTTTTTTATAATAATAAATATATATAAGAAGAAAGGAGGGAATTATCAGGATATAATAATTTATATTGAGTATCCATCCATTTATTAAAAATAATAAAAGCGATGCGAACAGGAAAAAACAAAGACTTTTTATAAAAAATATAGATTTTTTTTCTCCCATTAAAATAGGCAATGTTTCTTTCCCAACCATCCTGTCTCCCTGTAATTCCTTTATTCCATAAAGCATATAACGAACAAAAACTAAAGTAAAAGTAAAAATTAAGCCCATGACAGTAGCATATGAAAAATCATTTTTTGATCCCAGTAATGGGAAAATAACAATTACCATGCACCATGCAATAGAAATAAAAATATCCTTTGATGCAGGAATATCTTTTAATCTTTGATATCTGAATTTCCAGTTATCAGGAATAATTTTAACCTGATATATTATTCCTGTTAATGTTGCCAGAGCAAGCATAAAAAACAACAGCAACCCAAGATCAACTGCAAGTATGAGTGAACCAATTCCTGCTAAAACACCGGATATAAGAAGATGTAAGCGATATCGTTCGTAAAAACGTTTTTTCCCGGGATAATTGAATCCGGATATATCCTGTTCTGTAAACTGATTAAGTACATTCATTGAAAATATATACAGAAAAGAAAGTAACATATATAAAAACCGCGGACGAATATTCTGCAAAATACATGTTGTATAAGTCAGACTTGCTGCACCTAGAGATATAAAAACATTGCTTACTAATATATTCTGTCCAAGAGTTAAAAAAAATCGTTTAATAAAAGGTTCTTTTTGTTTTTGAATATCTTTTACTTTTTCTAATACATCCTGTACTATCCAGTTTGGAGTCGATGCTCCTGCTGTAATAGCAACAGATTTAAAATCTTTCAGCATATCATATTTTAATTCTCGAGCAGTTTCAATATGAAAGGTTGGTGTTCCCTGTTCCCTTGAAAGATCTGCAAGTCGAGTTGTATTAGCGCTGTTTTTTCCCCCAACTACTATAACAGCATCTGAAGTATGTGCTAATTCTTTAAGTTCTGTCTGATGCATGGATGTTGAGTCACATATTGTATCAAAAACTTCAATTTCTTTATATTTACTTTGCAGTATTTTTGTTATTTCCAGAAAAAAATTCTCATCCTGAGTAGTCTGTCCTACTACACATACTTTTTTTAATAGAGGTAGTTCCAATGCTTCCTGAATACTGCTTATAACAAATCCTTTATTATCCGCAAATCCTGAAAGACCCAGCACTTCGGCATGTCCCTTATCTCCAATTATGATAATATCATAATTATTGTCATAATATTTTTTAATAATAGACTGGACCTTTGCAACACGGGGACAGGTTGCATCACATATATTTATATTTGTCCTTTTTTCTAAAAGTTCTTTTTTAACCTGAGGGGAGATGCCATGAGATCGAATAATAACAGTACACGGAGATAATCCTTCATATTTCAAAAGCTCAGAACAATCTTTAATTATTCCTACTCCTCTTGAACGCAGTAATTCAACAGCCTGGTTATTGTGGATAAGAGGCCCATAAGTAAAGATTAGTTCTCCTTTACCTTTTTTTTGATTTATTACTTCTAATGTAATATTTAATGCACGGCGGACCCCCATACAAAATCCAGCTGTTTTTGCTAACTGAACATGCAACTTATCTCCCTCCAAACAGTAATTCAGACAGTATCAGACTATAGACATCTGAAGTCTATGGTCTATAGTCCAGTGTCTGAATTTCTGCTCTACTAACTTGCTTTTATTTCTTTTTCTTGAGTTTCTTCTTTTGATGTGATTTTAGCATCTTCTGTTATTCTAGCATCTTTCCCTGACTTATTTCTTAAATAATAAAGTTTAGCACGTTTCACTTTACCGCGGCGTACAATTTTTATTTTATCAATTACTGGAGAATGAATAAAAAAAGTCCTTTCAATTCCTACTCCAAAAGAAACCCTTCGTACTGTAAAAAGCTCATCCAGTCCTGAACGTTTCATTCTTATAACAATACCTTCAAAAGCCTGGATACGAGCTTTATCCCCTTCAAATATTTTTACGTATACGATTATTGTGTCGCCTGGATTAAAATCAACTACTTTTTTCTTAAGATATTCCGCCTGTATGCTCTTTACAACCTGCTCATTCATTTTAAAACTCCTTTCTAAAATTTTATTTATCTCCCAGTAGTCTGTCAATAATAATTGAAACAGCGCTGCGGACAGATAAATGATTATATTCTCCAATTCCCATAACAGGCTCAAGAATATAATCGGCCTGTTTGAAAATATCTTCCTCTATCCCCCATCCTGTACCGAAAATAATTAAAAATGGTTGATCCAGAGTATGAATTAAATACCTCATTTCCACATAACTTATATTGTTTTGAAACTTTCTAGCATCAGTAAGTACCAATGCTGGTTTTTTACCGTATTCTTTTTTAATTTTTTTAATAGTATTTTCTAATGTATCAATAAGTTCTATATTTGTTAAAGCTTCTTTTCTATTTGAATTATATGAAGCTCCATATCCATTAATCCAATGATTAATAATCCTCTCTGCTAAAAGTTTTTGAGAAGGAATAGGATTTATGCAATAAAATTTTTTAATATTATATGTACTGGAAACCCTGGATATATCATGAATATCCATATTCGTAATTGATGTTATCACGGATTCCTGCTGTTTATTTCTTACAGAATGATGTAAAAGACCTATAAATACATTATTTTTATACACATATTTATTATATAAAAGTTCAGGTCTTTTCTTATAAGTATTTCTAAACCTCTCTTTATCACGCCATTTAAAAACTTCCTCGTGATTACCTGAAAGTAATATATCAGGAACTTTCATACCCTCAAAATCTTCAGGCCTTGTGTAACATGGAAAATCAAAAAGTTCATTACTAAAAGACTCATTCTGTGTTGAGAGAGCATCTCCTGTTACTCCTTTTAATAATCTGGCAACTGCATCTACAACAACCATGGCTGGGATTTCACCCCCGGTAAGAACATAATCGCCAATCGAAATTTCATCTGTAACTAAATATTTCCTGACTCTCTCATCAATTCCTTCATAATGACCGCATATAAAAATAATTTCTTTTTCACATGCAAGCTCTCTGGCTTTCTTCTGAGTAAAAGGTTCTCCCTGCGGACATAAGAGAATGACTTTTTTTAGAGGTGAATCTTTCTTTAAATCCCTTACAGCACAAAATATAGGTTCTGGTTTCATAACCATTCCCGGACCGCCGCCGTAAGGATAGTCATCTGTCATTTTATGTTTATTATAAGCATAATCCCGCAGATTATGAACATTTATTTCCAGAATTTTCTTTTCCTGTGCCCTTTTAATAATGCTTGTTGTAAAAGGTCCAGTAAACATCTCTGGGAATATACTCAAAATATCTATCTTCAATTTTCACCAACCTGTTTAAAAGCTTCAAATATTAACTATTAAATTAGGCTCGATAAATCGAGCAACTACACTAATGACATGTAGTTGCCTCATTTATGAGGCGTTATTGGCCAAACTTTCAAATTCCTATACTTGAACTTATTAGCTATGCGCGATTGTCTATTTAGTTCTCAGCATATTCTTCAAGCAGTTCCACAAACATCTTTTTATTAATAAGGTCAATTTTTTTTATTACCTGCTTAACAGCAGGAATAAGTATTTCTGTCCCTTCGCCATCTGCTACATAAACATCATTACTGTCTGTTTCAAAATAATCAATTATTTTACCTAAATACTCTCCTTTATTATTATAAACATCAAGTCCAATAATATCAGAAATATAATAAGAATCTATAGGTAATTTAAAACGATTATCTTTATTTATAACTATTTTTGATTTAACAAGTTTTCCCGCTTCACAGACAGAATCACAGTCTTTAATTTTTATAATAAGACTTTTTTTATGCCAGAAAACCTTCTCGATTTTTCTTTCTATTAATTTTTTATGTATGTCTAAAATTAGAATATTACTGCCAATACTAAAACGCTTTTCAGGAAAATCCGTTGTAATAAATAATTTAACTTCCCCTTTGATTCCAAAGGTACTTAATATTTCTGCAATCGTAATATAATCCATTATACAATTCCGTTTTTTATCTCGATATAAATTTATACTGTATCTTATAACTTATTTACAGTTTGATTGGATGAAGCTTCATCAGTAATTTCTTTTATATCTAAAATTACTCTTTTTCTTAATTTAAGTACAGATGCATTTAGAATCGACCTCAAAGCTTTAACTGTCTGTCCGTTTTTTCCAACGATTTTCCCTATATCGTCCTTTGCTGCCATAATTTCAATATGAATGATTTCCTTACCATCTTTCTGAGTTACAGTCACATTCTCTGGCTTATCCACGATATTTTTGGTTATGTATTCAACAAAATGTTTCACAAGCGGGTCCTCCTTTAACACAATGGAATTAAGCATTTATCTTCTTTTTATTTTCCACAAATTTTGCCATAATACCGCAGGAAGAAAGTAATTTTCTAACTGTATCGGTAGGTTTAGCTCCTTTTCCAAGCCATACAAGAATTTTTTCTTCATTAACATTTACACTGGCCGGATCAGTAAGTGGATTGTAATTTCCTAATGTTTCAATAAATTTACCGTCTCTTGGCGCATAAATATCTGCTACAACTATTCTATAAAACGGCCTTTTCTTAGGTCCCATGCGTTTCAGTCTTATTTTAACCAATAATTTCACCTCCTTATCCTTACTTAGTAGATTTATATCCCAAGATTTTTAAGTTCATTAATAGATTTCATTTTCCCTACTCTTTTAATCATATCTTTCATCTGATCAAACTGTTTTAGCAATCTGTTAACATCCTGTACAGTCGTCCCGCTCCCTCTGGCAATTCTTGAACGCCTGCTTCCATTAATTATTTTTGGATTACGCCTTTCTTTCAATGTCATGGAATATATAATTGCTTCAGTGCGTGTAAATTGTTTTGGATCTACTTTAATATTCTTTAAGTTAGATGCTCCAGGAAGCATTGATAGAATATTCTCCATCGGCCCCATTTTTTTAATAAATTTAAGCTGTGTTAAGAAATCTTCAAAATCAAATTTATTACCCAGAATTTTTTTACTTAATTCTTCTGCTTCTTTATTTTCATAAGCTTCCTGAGCTTTTTCAACAAGAGAAACAATATCCCCCATACCAAGAATTCTATTTGCCATTCTCTCCGGATGAAAAGGTTCCAGAGCTTCAACTTTTTCTCCGGTTCCAATGAATTTAATAGGCTTATTTATAACAGCTTTTATAGAAAGCGCAGATCCTCCTCTTGCATCACCGTCCAGTTTTGTAAGAATAACTCCATCAATACCAAGTTCATTATTAAAGTTTCCCCCGATATGAACTGCTTCCTGCCCTGTCATTGCATCAAGAACCAGCAAAATCTCATTAGGATGTATTGCGGTTTTTAATCTTTTAAGCTCATCCATCATCTCTATATCAATATGCAAACGTCCAGCTGTATCAATAACAAGAATATTGCAGTTGAATGAAAATGCATAATCCTGTGCACTTGTGCATATTTTTACAACATCTTTTTCCGGCAGAGAAAATACCGGTACATTAATTTGCTTTCCAAGAATAGTTAATTGGTCCACTGCAGAAGGGCGATATATATCTGCTGCTACCAAAAGAGGTCTGTGCCCATCCTTACGAAAACGTAATGCCAGCTTTCCCGCTGCTGTAGTTTTTCCAACTCCCTGAAGCCCAACCATCATAACAACTGTTTGTGGACCGGATGACATACTGACTCTGGTCTGAGTACTACCTAAAAGCGAAATAAGTTCATCATGTACTATTTTAACAAAAAGCTGTCCGGGAAGAAGACTGTTCAGAACTTCCTGTCCTAAAGCCTTATTCTTTACATTTTCAACAAAATCTTTTACTACTTTGAAATTAACGTCTGCTTCTAAAAGAGCAATTTTAACTTCTCTTATTGCCTCTTGAATGTTTTTTTCATTAAGTTTGCCTTCACCCTTTATTTTCTTAAAAATATTCTGAAATTTATCAGTAAGATTATCAAACATTTTTCTCTCGAGTCTCCGTGCCTCTGTGGTTAAATATCCATCATGTTTACATATTTTCTACTGCGTTCCAATTTAATAATTCGTTGTAATGCTAATAGAGTTAAATATTTTTAGTAACTTCTGTTAAAATAACTTTTATTTTATTCATTTTTTTTAATGATAAGTCTTTTTTTTGTTCTATTTCTTTTACTTCTTCAATCAGATCATCTATATTTTTTTTAAAAACTTTTCTCTCTTTGAGAATTTTCAATTTTTCTTCATAAAAATAAAGTTTTTTCTGACTCTGTTTTAATATATCATATACTGCCTGACGGGATAAATTAAATGTTTCAGCAATCTCTGCAAAAGATAAATCATTATTACAGCATAAATTTAATATTTTCTGCTGATGCTTAGTTAGTAATGGTCCATAATAATCATATAGAAGGCTTAATTCCGCCATCTTTACTGGTTCCAATTACTTTATCTCCTAAATGTAAAGTGAATTTACTTTACATAAAAAGAGTATAAAATAGTAATATATATATTGTCAAGAAATTTTTTTATTTTGGAAAGGGATTGGAAAAGACATCCTCTAACCCTGTAGAAAAATTATTATATACTTAAAGTATCTAGATCGACCACAGGAATCATAGCAATATCTTTTTTAATATTTGATAATTTATCTTGAGTTAATTGCTACGGAGTTTTACATTCCTTGTATGTGTTAGGCCGTTATAAATTAAAAAACAATTGATACGTATATACTTAATTCTGTGGTGCTGTACTTAGTATAAGCGCTTGCTTCTTTTGCGTTCCATGAGCCAATGTACTCAGAACCATTATCTGTCTGTCTTATTGTATTGCTTAAATTAATTTCTAATATAGCAGGTTATCTACACAATGTTTTACTAAAATATTATTTCGTTTTATTTGGTATTCCTTCTGTATAATATTTCCGGATAACAAATCAATCTGAAGGTACTGTCAAAAGTAAAATGAAAAAAAGGATAAAAAAATGAACCACAGA
>JACRDZ010000147.1 GCA_016212735.1 Candidatus Firestoneibacteriota bacterium
CGAGCTGTATGATATGCAGGGACATAAATCCACTGGTCATCTTCCCCCTGCTTGTTTTCTATTGTTAAAACACCGCTTCCTTTCAAATCTGCTGGTGAATGGAAAAGAAAAAGTATTTTATCGTTATCTTTATCTATACGTCTTGTATAAAAAGTTGCTGTTCTCTCCCATTTTGCACCTTCATTATTAATAAGAATCATCTTTATCTCAACTGATTCATCATCCGTACGATATTTGTTTATAACATTCCACATTATTTCACGTGGAGTAAATGAGGATGCCCCTGTATTAATAGAAAATAATATAACTAAAATAATTAATATTTTCATAAATATACTCCTGTTTTATTCAATAATCTTTGTTCTTAAAGCTTCTGTAATATTCATTTTTATCAGATATTTTAAAGCTGGTAAAATACTCAATGGTATAAGCAATAACATAGGAATAATCCCCCATGCAAAATCTTTTACTATAAAATAAGTATCTACATTAAACCATGCTTCGCTCATTAAACTGTTAAGATATATACCTATTCCAACTGCAAAAGGAACAGTTAAAATAGATGCAGCCAATCCTACTATCATAGATTCAGAATACACAATTGATCTTATTAAATTTTTCTTATAACCAATTGCTCTTAATGTTGCATATTCTCCTTCTTTTTCACTTATACTCATACTTATACTTGTAAAAATGAATAAAAGTGCAACAAAAATACTTATTGCAGTTGCAACATCCACTATCCTTGTTATCTCACTTATCATATACAAAAATTTTTCAACAAGTTTTTTTTTATAAGTCACCTTTCCCACAAATTTTCTTTTATAAATTTCACTTTCAATCTGCATTTGTAAATTTTGATCAGTTTTTATAAAAACTCCTGATGCTTCATCATTAAATTCAAATATTTCTCTGCTGCGAATAAAATCAATAAAAGACTCACCAATAACAACATCTGATTTAATTCCAGCTAATCTAAAATCATATATTTTCATTCCTATTTTAACTTTTACTTTATCACCTATTTTCAATTTTAATTTTTTAACCAGATCATGGCTTAATATTATTTCATTCTTTGATTTCAACTGATGTCCTTTAATTAACGGTAATTCCCTCATAACAGAATCAATATAAATTCCAAGCATTCCCGATCCTTCAAAATTTTCATTATTCCCTATTTCACCATAATGTCTGAAAAAAGGTTCCACCTGTTTAACGCCTGAAATTCCTTTAAACTCCTCATAATCTTCATAAAATACAGGATATAGAAAATCAACAACAATATGCCACTTCCCTTTTCGAAACCTATCTTCAACAGTTTTGATTGTTGATGTAATACTAATCATATAAGATATAGCTACTGCACATGCAAGTGCAATGGAAAAAACAGTTGACAGAGTACGTTTTCTCTCTCGGAAGATATTTCTTATACCAATACGTACAGTTATAGGTAAACCCGCTGTTTTATTAAATAAGGAACGTATCAGATAACTGTCAGTAATCTGATTCTTCATCGATGGATGTATAATTTCCCGTGGAGAGAATTTTAACAATTTATAGAGCGGGATATAAAATGAAATACCTATTGTAATTATTGCAAATATAAATCCTTTTGCAAGACTCCATATATAAATTTCATAATAAACAGATATAAGGCCAAGAGCATTACTGTAAATATAAATAAAAATATTACGCAGTAAAAGAGAAAGAGGAAATCCAACAAAAAGACCTAACGCACAAATAACAACTGCTCCGAATGCATATGCTTTTGTTATATCAAAAGAACTATATCCCAGAGCCATAATTGCTCCAATTTCTTTCCGCTGTTCATTTAAAAGACGGTTAATATTTATTAAAGTAATTATAAAAGAAAGAGAACCTAATACTATTACAATAGCAGGTACGTATATATCAAAAGCATGTAAGTCTATATCAAGATATTTATATGTAAAATGTTCTTTATAAGGAATTACTCTTTCCAGATTAATCTCTTTAAGTTTTTCTAAAATTGCTATTTGTACTAATTTTGGATCAGCACCTTCTTTATATGAAAAAAGCAAATCATTAACCATAGTAAAACCTAAATTTTTATCAATTTGTTTAAGCGAAGTGAATATAACACCAAGAGAACCTTTTTCCGGTAAAAAATTTTCAGGATTTGCACTTACAACAACATATTCCGGGCTTGTTCCAATACCAGCAATTTTATTTATATATATTTTTTCTCCAACTTTAACACTGACTGCATCTCCAGGCATAAAATTATAATAATCATATAAAGTTCTTTCTATCAATGCTTCATCAATAACATCCGGATTTATTTCTCTGCCCTTGATAATTTTAATTTTATTTATCTCAGGTCTTCGTTCATCCATAAACACCATAAGAGCAGTTAATCTTTTATCTTTATTAATATTAATTATTCCAGGCATAACCAGTCTGCGTTCTACTTTCTTTAATCCTGGAATATCACTAAAATCCGGTAGATTTCGAACATCTTCAGGTAAAAATTGTATTTCAAGATCAGCAAAATTCATTTCTTTGAATATTCTATCTCTGGTATAAAAAAGACTTTTTAATGCCATATCAACACCGCTATAAACTCCTATACCGCATGCCAGAGTTAAAATAATAGCCAGAGTATGCAGTTTCATTTTTACTAAATCACGAAGTACTTTTAATTTTATGGTTTTCATATTGCTCCAAAAATACTTTTATTATTATATTATTTTCCCCTCATGAATTCTTAACACTCTGCTTGCAACTTCTGCGATCTTCTGATTATGTGTAACGATCATAAAGGTAGTACTTGTTTCTTTATTTAAATCTCTCATTATTTTTATTATCTTTTCACCAGTATGTTCATCAAGATTTCCTGTTGGTTCATCAGCCAGAATAAGCACGGGTTTTTTTGCTAAAGCTCGTGCAACAGCAACTCTCTGCTGTTCACCGCCTGAAAGTTGTGCTGGAAATTTATCTTTTTTATCTTTAAGTCCTACTATTTCAAGATATTCAAGGCTTATCTGTTTTATTTCTGAAGAAGATAAAGAAGGCAATATTTCAAGCCCGCATTGGATATTTTCAAGAGCAGTTAATGTAGGCAGCAGATTATAAAACTGAAATATAAAACCTATTTTATCGCGTCTGAAATCTGTAAGAAGTTCCTGTGAAAGACTTGTAATATCAAATTTGTCTATTATTATGCTCCCTGAAGTGGGAGAATCCATTGCTCCGATAAGATTAAGTAAAGTTGTTTTTCCGCTTCCTGATACACCAAGCAATACAACAAACTCGCCTTTCTTTATTTTAAATGACGTTTTTTCCAATATCACAGTTTCTATTTCACCGGATTTATATGACTTACTTATATTTTCAACAAAAATTAAGGTATCATCATTCATCATCATTCTCCCTTAACCTCTTTAAAATCCCATAAAAAAATTGATTAAAAATAATTTCTGTTTCTTTTTTTATATCTTTTATCTCACCCTTAAGAGCCCAGCAGGTACAATCATGGTGAAAAAGCATTCCTACAAGAATATTAGCTGTAACAAAATTATCTATTTGTTGTAAAAATAACTTCTTTTTTTTACCTTCCTCAATAATTTTAATAATAAGTTCATAACACTCTTCCATAGCATTTATTATTTTATTTTGTACTTTTGATGAAGCAGAATATCCTTCTTGAATAAGCACTTTTAATAAAGCTTCCTCCTGTACTGCAAATTCAAAATGACTATAAATAACAAGATACAATTTCTTTTTTATATCTTTTTCCTGCGATATTTTATCTCTGATTTTTAAAGAAACTAAGTGTGTAGCATATCTAATTACTTCTATTAAAAGACTTCTTTTATTTTTAAAATAATTATATACTGTCCCTTTACCAAAACCTGCTTTTTCTGAAATAATATTAATATTTGCTCTTTCATAACCATTGAGAGCAAATTCTCTGGCAGCACTTTCAATTAGTTTCTGCTTTGTAATTTCCTTTTTATTCTTATTATTTTCTATCATAGATTATTTAAACCTTTTATCCTTTTTGCCTTTATTATGGGTGGGCGACCACCCAGTTATAATTAGATTTTAATTGTATAAAATTGAAATGTCAAGAATAAAATCAAAATTAATATAATTGCTTAATTAATAAAATTGTGATAGTATAAATATTAATTAACCAATCTCATGGAGATAATATGGGACACACTATAAAAATAAAAATCATAAAAGATTTAAACATGATTTCGCATGAATTTGAACGACTTTCCAAACAATTCTCTGTATTTAACAGCCCGCTGGCTATGATTACAGAAAATATATGGCGACCTCCTACTGATGTATATGAAACCCAGGATAAAATAATTATAAAAATGGAAATTGCTGGAATTAAAATGGAAAATTTTGAAATAAAACTCATTGGTCATACTTTGATAATTACAGGTGAACGCCATGATGAAGCAAATGAACACAAAACTAATTATAAACTAATGGAAATAAATTATGGTTATTTCGAAAAAATGATTCCTTTACCTGATAATATAGATATAGAAAACATTCAAGGTCTATACGATAAAGGTTTTATTGAAATAAGATTACCTAAAAAAATTAAATCTGATATTTTGGTAAACATACAATTTTCTCAAGGAGATAAATAAATATGACATTATCTTCTA
>JACRDZ010000143.1 GCA_016212735.1 Candidatus Firestoneibacteriota bacterium
AATAATCTAATCTATTACTATACCCTTTTGCATAAACGTATTTACTTATAAAAGAATCCAGAAGTTTTTCTCGTGTTACGATTTCATCATTATTAAATATTTCTGGCCATATCTTCTGTTCTTTAAAACATTTCTTTACTATATTAATAGAGCTTAATGCACGTTTTGAATTTCCATAAAGATTAATTACTTTTCTGAAATTCTCTATTGCCATAGTATAGTTTTTTTTATTATAGTATTCTTTTGCTGTATCAAAAAAATCTTTTTCTTCTTTTAATGATAAACATTCATATTTGTTTGAATTAATCCAGTTTAACCTTTCCTGTGCGCGATAATAAAAGTAGGTTTTATTATAATTTTCAATTAATATTTTTCTATATATTTCTGCTGCTTCTATCCAATTTCCTGATTTTTCAAAACATTTGCCAGCCCAAAAATATGCTTCAACAGCATATTTACTTTGCGGGAGATCATGATATAAGGTTTTAAAATAATTTATGGCATCTTCCATATGATTTTGCTGTATACAAATACATGCAATATTCCAATAAGAAATATCCTTATATATACTTTGTGGATATTTCTTTATTAGCTGTAAATAGTTTTTTATACTTTCATCATATTTCTTTCTTGATTCATAATATTTTGCAACTCTGTATAATGCATTATCACCATAACCGCTGTAAGAATATTCTGTATCTATTTTATTATATATAAAGAGCGCACTGTCACCATTTTTAACAATAACATAAGAATTTGCAAGCTCAAAAAGAGAGTCAATATATGTCTCTCCTTGATGATATTTCTCTGTTGCTACCTTGAAAAAATCTATTGCTTTCCAGAAATTGTATCGTTTATAATAAGCTTTTCCTATCATATTATAACAGTTATCTTCCAGTTCTTTATCCAGTTTATTATCTATTATCTCTTTAAATTGATTTACAGCATTTCTGTATTCATGTGAATAAAAATATGCCATTCCCCGATCCCATATTTCTTCTGCTTTTTTTTCGATTTTATAAGCAGGATATTTTTTTTCAATATAACAAATACGCATTAATGCTTCTTGTGTATCAGAACTTTTAGGATATATTGATACTATTTTTTGATAAATAGTTTCAGCATCTGTCCATTTATGCATTAATTCAAATATACGCCCTTTTTTCAGTAATACTCTAGCAGGATTCCATTGCGGAGACATTTTAATAATTTTATTCAATTCATCTATACTTTCTATATATTTACCTATCTTTTCATAACACTCTGCTTTATTATAATAAGCTTCATATAAATTGGAACTCCTGGGATATTTTTCTGTTAGAAGCTCGTAATAATAAATAGCGGAAGAATATTTTTTCTTATATTTATAACATTCTGACATATGAAAAAGTGCATAATCAGAAAGGATTGATTCCTTTTGTGTGACTTTAGAATAGTAGTTAATCGCTTTTTCATATTCTTTTGCTTGATAGTAGGAACATGCAATAAGGTAGCAGTAAGATTCTGGAATTCCATTTATATATTCAGTGTTTTCCAGAACATTTTGTATTTCATAATCTGCTTCAATAAATTTTACAGCTTGAGTATATTTCTTTTCCCTGTATAGCTCTTTTAACTTTTCGAGACTGGTTTTAAGATTTACAGCAAAAGAATTATTTGATAAACATAATAATATATATATAATAATCGCAGAAAAAATATTTTTTTTCATATCAAGACCTATAATTTTCGTACTTCAATTTATTATTATTTCTGACACATTTCATTTAACACATAAAATAAAGTTTCAGTAATTTTTCCCATTGCTATATAGTCGAGTGTTTCTGGGGTATCACAAGACTTATGATAATTAGGATTTCTATAAAAAGCTGTATCAGTAATCATTACTGCTTTATATCCATTTTCCCAGTAATTAAGATGATCAGAAAAATCTATCCCTGGTAACCATTTAAAAGCACTTATACTTTCAACAGGAAAATCCGAGTATTTTTTAAATTTTTCTTTTAATTGACTTACAAGTGATCCTGATGAAATATTTCCGACTATAGTAATAAAATTTCCACATGATGGATAAAAAAAACTCAAAAATGGCGGATAATGCTGAGAGTCAGGGACAGGAGTAAAATATCCCACCATTTCCAGACAAATCATTGCGAATATATCTTCTCTTTTTTCAAAAGCAATTTTGCTGGCAACATAACTCCCCATTAATTTACTTCTGAAAAAAGGCGGCTCTTCATTAACAAAAGCTATGAATTTTATAGTTTTATCTGTTTTCATTTTTGAAAACAATCTTGAAATCTCCAGCAAAACTGCTACACCGCTGGCATTATCATCCGCACCTGGTGTATCTGTAACAGTATCATAATGAGCACCTACTACTACTATTTTATCAGAATGTTCATCACCTTTTTTAATTGCAATAATATTATGAAACTCACGATTATCTATATTATAAGTTTGTAACTCGGCATTATATCCATACTCATTAAAATAATTATTAATATAATTACATGTCTGTTCAAGATTTTTATAATATAGATAATTTCTTGTCCCAATTTTTTTTGCCAGAAGGAATACATGTTTTTTTAAATTTGGAGTTAAAATATTCATATTTGCAAGAGTTATAGAATAAGTAATAAGTACTAAAATCCAGATAAAAAATATATTAATAAAATACCTACTCAACCTATTGACTCCTCCCCCTAGTACAAATTATAGTTTATATTCTAACCACAGAGACATTAAAGTTACAGAGAAATGTTAACATGCTAATCATTCGGTAAACTCAAATACATTTTCATATTTTTAAAATCCCATATAACCTTAAACTTTTTAAGTATATCAATTCCTAGATTCCCATGTTCTTCGCATGCAAATTCAGGAACAGAATATGCAGAAATTAGTAATGGAGTATTTTGTAATGAATAATTATTAATTACAAAACTTTTTGGAAAAAAGACACCATAGATATCTTTTCGTCCATAAATAGTTTCAATTTCTTTGCTGGTCTTTTCTATTTTTATTTCACCTGAATAAAAATGCTTTAGATGTTCTAATCCATTTTGATAAAGCTCTGTCATTTCACCAGCAGAATCTATACAGAAATTATATCCACGAGTCCCATTTATTTCAATTGGAACATATATAAAGCTATTAACGAAAAATATATCATATGCTTCTTCTTCAGATTTCACATCATTCATACTCAAAGTTAAAACCTTTTTTGGATAATCAATTGTTGTAGTAAATTCACGTAAAACAGGGAGTCCTAATATCCCATCAATTTTAAAATATGTAAACATACCTAAATGCTTCCATGTTAAACTTTTTGTTTCGACAATTCCAACAGGAACATTATAAACAGTAACATCACCAATTTGTAAACTTTCTATTTTCGCATACTTTATCTGAATAGCCGATAAATGGCGTGTATCATAACCTGCAATTCCTAACTGCATGGGTATAATTTTATATTTTTGCGCAATTTCATTTGATATTATAGTTAAATTAGAAGCTGTATCAATAATAAATTGTTCTTCACCCTGGCCATTAATGGTAACTGGAAGAGTAAAGTCACCTTGATATTCTTTTAAAGGAACTGCTCCGCTTTCTGTCAGCCCTTTAAGCATATAAACATTTTTGTCTGACATATTTTCCAGAAAATTAATAAATGGATTTATTTCCCCTTTTTCTTTTTCAAGATAATACAGTTTCATGAAATCTTTTGAATCATAATATATGCATCTCAATCCTTCATCAATAACTCCATTCCACGATGAATCATAAAGAAAAGCCAGTGTTTTAGCTTTTTCCATGATTTTTTTTGCTTCTTTCAAACGGTTTTTACGATATGATATTATAGCCTTCCAGAATAGAGTCTCTGCTGTTTCCGGGGTATTATTAATATCAGTTGAATCTAATAATTCTATTTTATATTTCGTTTTCGGATAGGGGAAAATAGTTGTATTTGCTTTTGTATTAATATTTTCTGTTGGAATTATATTATTATTTCCTGATGAACATGAAGTAAAAAAAATGATATTTATTATTATGCATACATAATATTTAATCATATATTACCCTCTTAATAAACAACTTCTGCTATTTCAGAACTAAGCGTATTAACTCCAAGCCATACAGAATAACTTTCTATATCGTTAAATAATAACACAACTTTCTCTCCTTTTAAATTAGGAACGTCTTCATAATTACTCATTCTTATAAAATATATTCTCCCTTCCTGATATGCTAGATAAGAATCTTTTTCAGTAAGAATAATCCATGCTCTCCTCCCGTTATTATTCATAAATGACCATAAAAGAAGAGCCTGGTCAAAAAAATTACCAGTTTTATATGTTATTACTTCATCAGGCATCATAATGCGGCTTTCATCATTAAAAATTGAGTTTTTTCTTAAATTAGTATTCATCCAATCTATAATACTTTTTTGTGTCTTAAGACTTTCTGCCAGTTTTTTTACGTAATAACTTTTTTTTGCAGCAAGAGCATAAACTTCCAGATGTTTAACAAGCAGACTCTGAAATGCATATTTTGCATAAGTATATTGAGACTCTGGATTATTTGCACTTTTTTTAAAAACTTCCAGTTGTATTTTATTTGTTATTTCACCGGATGGAATTCGTTTTAGCTTTAATGGGAAATAAATTGGTTCACCTAATTCAACTTTTTTTGTTCTTAAATTTTTCCATGATAAATCTTTAAATACATTCTCCATAAAATATTTTATATGTTCAATATCTCCGTCCTGAAAATTTGTTTCCATATTAGAACTTAGATAAAAAGCATCATTATAAATTCCATAAATTTCCATTTCTTTTTTTGGCCACGATACTCTTTCTCCAGGGAACAGCATATTATCATTAATAATATAAAATTCGTTATCAATACTGAAACTCACAATGGTATGACCGGGTGAACCTTTAAGATGCACTGCAAACACATTTTCCGGCTGTATTCCCAAAATTCTTAAAAGAGCTATATTAAATAAAGATATTGATGCTGATTTCCCTGATATTTTCCCTGTAATTCTTTCCATTGCATACATCTCGTCAATATTTATTTCTCTGCCAAGCGGATCATATCCATATCTTTTACCCCATGGATCTTTCATGGGAAAATACTGTTTGTTATAAATTTTTAAAAGCTGCGGATTAAAAATCATTTTCTGATTGAACAATTGAAGGTTATCAATAATTTCCTGATTTCTGTTACTATACAGGCTCTCTGCAATGGAAGAAGTTCTTGGAGACATCATATTTGCAAGAATTAATGCTGATACAAGATAATGACGATTCTGTCTGAAAAGAACACTATTTTTTTTCTCTACTGCTTCTACATAATTTTCAGGAGAAGCCGGATCCTGCGCCAGACGCGCATATGGGATCAAGTCATGGTTTTTGGAAACATATCTGATTTTATAATTCAAATTAGACAGTTGCGAAGAATAAAAATCCCAACCAAAAAGGGTAATTTGTATATCTTTGTAAAATCTGGTAGTTATAACAGAAGTAGGCTCTTCTTTTGTATCTTCCTCATAACCATTATTTCCAGGCGGTACCATAAGACGTTTTATAAATTCGTTCTGCGGCGTATTTATGCGAAGTTCAATTGGCAGCATATTTTTTGTAAAATTTCTGATAAATATTCTTGTCTTATTTTCTCTATATTCCCATTTAGTTACAAAATCATTAAAAGGTTTTTCTCTTATATATATATTCAAAAAGTTTAATACTTGATTAATATATTCCTCTTTATAATAAGTAAAATTTTCCATATGATCCGCATGAGGAAACAGGACAAGCCGTTTTGGCCCATTATACGCTTCGAATAGTCTTATTATCTCTTTATAATAAATTATATCATCAGTCCCATGTATAAAAAGTATTGGTACATCTTTTATCTTTCTTATACTATCTATTGGATTATATTTTGAATAAAATAATCTGACAAAAGAAACGAATGGAAAAGCTGCAATTTCTCCTATTTTTTTGTTAAATACTTCAGTATATCTGTCAAGTAATGAATACATTGCACTGTCTATTATTACTAATTTTATATCCTGTCGTTTTGAAGCTGTATAAAGAGCAAGACTTCCTCCCAGTGACCATCCGAAAAGACCTATACGCTTGCTGTCTACATCAGACCGGCTTTTAACATATTCAACAGCTTTATCCACATCTTCAGTAAAACGAGAAAAACCTAGTTCACTTGCTGTTCCTTCGCTGTCTCCAAATCCTGTATAATCAAACAGAAAAACACTATAACCTGCTTCATATAAAAATCTTGTAAAACGCAGATAATATGCGCGATTCTGACCATTCCCTTCGCAGAATATTATGCAGGGAGCTCCATCTGTACTTTTTATAAACCAGCCTGATAAATTTATACCTCTATTATTTTTAATAATAACTTTTTCATACGGCAGTCCAATATTTTTCGGAGTAAAATATACTTTTCTATAAGAAGAGATAAGAAGGTTACAGCCTAAAAAACAAAAAATCGATATTAATAATGTTAATGTGATATTTACATATTTAAATTTCACTAATTGTTCCTTTAAAGCTATTAGACTTTATTTTAACCACAAGAGACACAGAGGCACAGAGTATTTTTATTTATAATACAAATCTCTTAATCCCATATTTTAATACACTTGTATAAAAGTTTATTATAATATCTACTTTTATTCCTGACAACTTTGGATAATTTAATACCTGAATTTTGCACGGGAAATAAAAAAGATTTGATAAAACCATAGGGTTACCATAAAATTAAGGTTATTCACGTAACTTTAATTTTAAATGGAGGTAACCCATATGGTTAAACAACAAAATAATTATAATCTAGAAACTCAAGTAAATAAAGGGAAAAATCAACAAGGTGAAACTTCAGCTAAAATCAACGCTTCTACACCTTATGATCTGACAGAGAGCCATTTAACAGCATTTGGAGGCTTATTTGCATTAGTTAAAATTTTTTGATGCAGTAAATTTCAAAAATCTTTTTGAATCAAAATTTAATAAGCCAAAACGCAAGCCCATATTAGGTTGTTTTAAAATGTTTTATGGAATGATTTGTTTGCTATTCATAGGA
>JACRDZ010000145.1 GCA_016212735.1 Candidatus Firestoneibacteriota bacterium
ATCAGCAGCTGTTCCAAGATAAATCTTTTCAGTAACAACTTTGCTTTTACCTGAACCTCTTGTTTTTCCTGAATTAGTTGCGTTAATTTTTACGCGATAAGTTGTGCCAGCATAATAATACCGATTGCTTTTTTTTATTTCAGGGAATTAGGGTACATAGAGGGCACATAGGGGGAGAACATAAAAACTCTTCTAACTCATTAATATTTAAGGGTTTCTCTGTGTTCTCTGTGGTTAAGTTTTGACATTACCAAAATGAAAAAAGGGATGAAAAAATGAAATAGAAAATATATCTGTTAAAATAAAACTTGAGATTAATTTAATTGACAGGAGAAATCCGTGCAAAATTCAGGTATTAATCTATAGTCCTATAAATTTTTCTTCATTATAATAAATTATTTTCTCTCGAGTCTCCGTGCCTCTGTGGTTTAATATCCATCATTTGTCTCCATACTTTTTATTTTAAAGCTAAAAGTTCGTTGTAGTGTTAGCTATAAATCATGAACTATCCTACTTCGTCCAAATTTCTGATTCTATATTCTACGCCCATTGTTTTAGCCAGTTTAATACATTCATTCATATCGAGACATGGCAGATCTACAAAAGTTAAAACTACTTTTGGGACATATTGTTTACATTCAAGTATGAAATCCAAAACCGATTTAAATGTATTTTCTCCAAATATAGGATGGCATACTTTCATATAAGTTTCTTTATTATTAGCATTAAGACTTATACATACCTCATCAATTATATCAGTAAATTCAGGTACAATATTTCTGCCAGCTATAAGATTTCCATGGCCATTGGTATTGAGACGGATATGCTTTACACCTCTTTTTTTTAAAACACGAGCCGCATCCAGCATAAAATCTGTCCGTATTGAAGGTTCACCATAACCACAGAAAACAACCTCTTTATATTTACGGATGTTAGGCTCAATCTCTTTAATCAGATCTTCAAGCTCAGGTTCTCTTTCAATGCGAAGTAAATGCCCTTTAGTGAAATCATTTTTATTTTTTATGCAAAACCCACAACTGCTTGTACATCTATTTGTAATATTAAGATATAAAGAATCTCTAATAGGATAGACATATGCTGATTTCAGATTTATAGATAAATTAAACAGCCTGATAGCATTAACTTTTGTAATACGCCCTATATCTTCAGTTGATAATCCTTTAATATCTGCTATTTTCTGAGCAACATATTTAATATATACGGGTGTATTTCTTTTCCCTCTATACGGTTCAGGTGCAAGATATGGCCCATCTGTTTCTATCAATAAACGATTTTCAGGTATTTCTTTTACTAATTTGATAATATTAAGAGCATTTTTAAATGTTACCTGTCCAGAGAAAGATATATAAAAGTTCATATCTAACAATTTTTTAACCATATCTATATTACCAGAAAAACAATGAGCAACACCTCCAACATCTTCTGCTCCTTCCTCCTCAAGAATACGCATAGTATCAAAAGATGCATCTCTCGTGTGAACTATAAGCGGTTTTTTAACTTCTTTTGCAATTTTGATAAATCTGGCAAAAACATCTTTTTGTATATTTTGTGGAGAAATATTCCTATAATAATCAAGCCCAACTTCACCAATACCTACAACTTTTTCATTAGATAACAGGTCTTTTATTTTTATATAATCTTCTTTTGTGGCTTTTTCTGCTTCATGAGGATGAATACCGCATGTGGCATAAATAAAATTATATTTTTTTGCAAGCTCAATTGATTTCTTACTTGTTTCTAAATCTATCCCAACATTTAGTATTAAGTCGACACCTTCTATAAAAGCCTTATTAATTACATCTTCTCTATCGGAATCGTATCTTTCGTCATCAAGATGTATATGTGAATCAAAATACATTAAATACTTCCCTTCCTTCAATCTCAATTCTTGGGAAAAGAGGCCCCTCTTTGTTAATATTTGTACCGGATATCATAAGCCCCCATTTACCTGAATAGTTGAGATTTTTTTGTGCAAAATAATGATCTTCGTAACCAAGTTGTCTTTTCATTTTTTCTGCAGTCTGTGGCATAAAAGGATATATTAAAATAGATATTATTCTAAGTACTTCCAGAAGATTATACATTATTGTAAAAAGCCTTTTATTGCATTCAGGTTTTTTTGCAAGAGAATATGGTGCAGTCACTTCAATATATTTATTAGCCTTACTGATAATTCCCCATATTTTTATCAATAATTCATTAAGGCGAATATGTGATAAGATATCAGGAATTTCCTGTATTAAAGAACTTGTTTTTTCAATTAATTCTTTATCTATATCTTCATTTAATGCATAATTCTCTGGAACTTTTCCTCCACAGTATTTTTCCACCATATTCAACGTTCGATGCAGAAGATTTCCAAGATCGTTTGCAAGATCACTGTTAAATCTCTGTATTAAAGCATCTTCAGAAAAATCTCCATCCAGTCCAGGTGTTACTTCACGCAATAAAAAATATCTGAAAGGATCCGCTCCATATTTTTTTATTATTTCAAAAGGTTTGACAACATTTCCCAGTGACTTTGACATTTTTTTCCCATCAACAGTCCACCATCCATGAGCAAATACTTTATTCGGCAGTTTAAGATCAGCAGCTAAAAGCATGCACGGCCATATAACTGCATGAAATTTTAAAATATCTTTTCCTATAAAATGTACATCACACGGCCAGATTTTATTAAAAAGTTCATTATCTTTCATATACCCTGGAGCAGAAATATAATTTAATAAAGCATCAAACCAGACATAAACCACATGATTTTCATCATTATTTAAAGATACTCCCCAATTGAAACTTGTTCGTGTAACACTGAGATCTTTAAGTCCGCTTTTGATAAAATTTATTACCTCTGATCTGCGTGATAAAGGTTCAATAAAATACGGACTTTCTTCTATATGTTTCAGAAGCGGTAGAGCATATTTAGACATTTTAAAAAAATAACTATCTTCTTGTAATTTTTCTACCTTTCTTCCGCAATCAGGACAAAGCCCGCTTGAAAGCTGTGTTTCAGTTAAAAAAGTTTCACATGGAGTGCAATACCAGCCCTCATAGACACCTTTATAAATATCTCCTTTATCAAATAATTTTCCGAAAAAAATCTGAACTGCTTTAATATGCCTGGGTTCAGTTGTACGTATAAAATCATTATTTGATATTTCCAATTCCACCCATAATTTTTTAAAAACTCCTACAAGACGATCTGCCAACTCCTGTGGAGTTTCATTCCGCTCTTTTGCAACACGTTCTATTTTTTGTCCATGTTCATCAGTACCAGTAAGAAAGAATACATCCTCTCCCATTAAACGATAATAACGTGCAAGTGTATCAGCCATAATATTAGTATAAGCATGACCTACATGAGGTTCATCATTCACATAATATAGTGGTGTAGTAATATACTTAATTTTCCCATTTCCCATTTCTTCTCCTGCCATTGTTATTGGTTCTTCTCTTCTTTCTTATCTTCTTTAATATTTTTTAAATTATGTCCGGATTTTATTTCACTTAATTGCAGCGACAATCTTTTTCCATCTTCTTGTTCTACAACAACTTTCTCAAGAAAAACATTAATATCAATTATTTTGCCTGTACATCCCTGAATTGTAATTTTACTGCCGAGTTTTGGATATTTTTTCATTGCGTCCCGATAAAATTCATGTTCATACATAAGACAGCACATCAGCCTTCCGCAAAGTCCAGATGTTTTTGCTGGATTTAAAATCAAATTCTGTTCCTTAGCCATTTTTATCGTAACAGGTTCAAAATCTTCAAGAAAATTAGAACAGCATACTTCTCTTCCGCATGGCCCAAGTCCGCCAAGCATTTTTGCTTCGTCTCTAACACCAATCTGTCTTAACTCAATTCTAACTTTCAGAATATGCGCAAGATCTTTAACTAACTCTCTAAAATCAACACGGCCTTCTGCTGTAAAATAAAATATTGCTTTTCTTCCATCAAAACTATAATGTACGCCCACAAGTTTAATCGATAATTCACGGTCTTTAATCTTATTTAAACAAATTTCTGTTGCACTTCTGACTTTTTCTTCATTTCTTGCAATCTGACTGAAATCAACCCGTGTTGCTTTACGGACAACCTTTCGTAAAGGTTTACCAAACTGATTTTCCGGAACCATCTTTATTTCTGTAGCTACTTCTCCAAAAGCCAGTCCTTCCTCAGTTTCAACAACACATTTATCTCCAGGTTGTAATTCCAATCCTTCAGAATTAAAATAATAAATTTTGCATGTATCTTTAAACTTTATTCCTATTACTTCATACATAACACTCTCCTATGTTTTACTGTTTTCTTTAATCTCCAGAAGTAAAACTTCCAATGCCAAACGTATATTTACATTTCTTTTAATATAATACATTATTCTTTCAATAGATTCATTAATTTTTAATATTTCTCTAGATGTATAACATTTTACCAGATTTTCTAATTTATTTCGATAATCAAGATTTGTAATTGTTTCAGATCTTTTCATTTTAATCAATAATATGTCTTTAAACCATGCAAGACAAATATCTAAAAAATATTCAATTTTAGTTCTATCCAGACAATATAAATCTGAAAAAGCCATAAGTTCCAGATAAGATATTTCAGGAAGCCTGCAAAGAAAGTCCAGAATCTGCTCCCGACCGGAATTAACCTTATTTTCTATCAAGTCTCTAATCATTCCTATTTTTCCATCAACCAACCGGGCAATAATTTCCGTTCTATGATGGTCAACATTAAAATTTGTCTCAATATACTTTTTTATACTTTCCTCATCAATAAGCGTAAAACGGACAATCTGACAGCGTGAAATTATTGTTGATAAAATACGTTTAAGATTAGAAGTTATAAGTATAAAAACAACATTTGGTGGCGGCTCTTCCAGAGTTTTCAAAAAAGCATTAGAACTCTCTTGCATCATTTTTTCAGCATCATCAATTATATAGACTTTTTTTCTTCCTTCAAAAGGTTTTAATACTACATCTTTTCCTATTTCTCTTATAATTTCTATTTTAATATTATCATCCTTTGTACTAATAATACGGACATCAGTATGATTATTTTCTGCTATTTTTTTGCATGATAAGCACTCTGTGCAGCTATCATCTTTTTTATTAAGACAGTTTAGAGCTTTTGCAAATTCTATTGCTAATAGTTTTTTACCTATTCCGTTTGGGCCAGCAAATAAATACGAATGTGCTACAGTATTATTTTTCAAAGATGAAGAAAGTATTTTTATTGCATTTTTGTGATAAATAACATTACTAAATGGCATTTTCAAATCTGCCTTTCACCGAACATTCAATTCTTGAAATTTTTCATCAACTATTTCTTTTATTTCTTCAAATATTTCTTCAATACCTGCTAACCCATCAATTACTTTTACACGACGAGGGTTACGTAATGCAATTTTTCTATATCCTTTAATAACATTTTTATGAAATTCAAGTTCTTCCTGCTCCAGACGATCTCCTTCTCCTTTAGAAAACCGTTTTTGGATTTTTTTTGCACGTAAAAGTCCTATGTCCACAGGGATATTCAACAAAAAAGTTAAATCCGGCTTTAATCCGCCAGTTGATAAATTATTTAAATTATCAACAAGTCTTCTTGATATTTTCCTGGCAAAACACTGATATGCAATCATAGAATCTGAAAAACGATCACAAATTACTGTCTTACCTTCATTTAAAGCTGGTATTATTAGCTCTTCTACATGTTGTGCACGGCTTGCTGTATACAAAAATAATTCCGTTAACGGTATCATATCTTTATGTATAGGATTCATTAATATTTCTCTTATTCTATCCGATATTACAGTCCCTCCCGGTTCGTATGTAATAATATATTTTTTCTTTTTCTTTTTAAGATAAAGCTCTAACTTCTTTATCTGTGTAGTCTTACCTGACCCTTCTGAACCTTCAAAAGATATAAATAGTCCTTTCAAAATTAATTCCTCCTGATATTAATTATTCTATTTTTACTCTAAACCCAAAAAATAAAGGTCCTTTAACTTCAATTCTACTTTTATTGTTTTTTATAAATCTGTTTACTGTATCCGGTATTTTAATATTTATTTCTGCAGGACGTTTTATCATTTTATATTCTATATTAAATGACTCCATTTTAGTTTCAATATCTTTTAAAAGAGCGTATAAAACACATTTCATATAATTCATATTTACTTTTATCCCTGAATCAAAAACTTTTTTTAACTCGGGAGATAGGTTATCCGGAGATTCTGGCAAACCATAAATACTCCTATTATATACATAAATATCATTAAAACTTGCCCTGCTTAAAAGAGGTTTCTCTTTATCCCAGTTATATAAAGTAATTTCAAGTTTTTGTCCTTTAAAAAGTCCTTCATAAGCTTTTATTTCAACAGGACCTATTTTATCTTTATTTTGATAAGCTGCTTTATAAATCGTATTTACTATTTCATCTGACTTATCATTCTCAGGTTTTTTTTCATATCCTATTAAATCAACTATTCCCTGGTCTGTAAAAGTTAATTTTTCATAAGCATATCCATAAATAAGATTTCGAATATCATCAACATTATTTAAAATCATTGCCATTCGTTCAACACCAAAACCAAGATTAAAAACATTATAAGGTATATCATAATTAGAAAGGGATACAGGGGAATAAAAACCTATATTTGCTATTTCGAGATATTTTCCTTTAAAGCTTGCGTACACTTCGTATTCTGTACCAACAGCATAGTATTTACTTGTGACTTTTTTTGGTTCAAATTTGACCTGATTAAATCCCATTTTATTAAGTATTTTCTGAGTAAAATCATATCCATCTTCTACTGACATTTTTTCACTAACAATAACAACAGAGGCGCTTGTACTCTCATATAAATGAGAAGAATCCAGTCTCTGTTCACGCCTGAATCTAGACCCTATGGAAAAAAGTTTAAGAGGTAATTCTTCCTTTTTAATTAAATCGCTTATTACCCCAAACCAACACGCAGTCATATGTGAACGTAAAGTGAGTTTTGATGCAATAGGCTTTAACTGCTTCAGTTCAGTAAATACCTTATCAAGAATTGTACTTGCAGTAATTTCATCTATAAGAAGACGATTTACCATAATTTCTATCAGATTATCTGCTTCAAGTTCACCTTTTTTATATTCACGGAATATTTTCTGTAATTCTTCAAATTTATTAAATTCAGGATCTATAGAAAGTATTTGTTCTTTTTCTCTCTTCCCAACTCCGATATCTGCTCTTGGAATACCTGCTAGAAAAAACAGTCTATCAAGGATAACTGCAGCTTCCGGCCCATATTGCCGATAAACATCACCTTCTTCAATAATTGCAGGGCTGACAATTTCTGTTAAACCATATTGCAAAAAAGTTTTTCTAAATTTTTCACAGACTTCGTTTAAAGGATGCTCTTTACCTTTTTCTTCCTTCCATTCCATAAACCTGCCTGAATGAAGAACAAGTTTTGCAGTTTCTTTCCATGTTTTTTCAAAATCTTCTTTACTTTTATTTTTTATTTCAGTTATATTAAAATTCGACATTTATTCTCCTGTTTTTTTAATAAGAAAAACAATTTATTATATTAACATATCTAATTAATAATTCAAATAAAAAAGTAAAAAGTATTTACATCCAATATTGTTGACATAAATATTATCATAATGTAGTATAAATATAAATAAAGGTGCAAATAAACTTATTATATTGTTTTGCTTTAATTTTATTTTAGATTTTTTGCTCTTTTTTGCTGAATAGTTACGTTTTGCTTTAATTTACAAAGGAACGAAATAGTGAAGAGGATATTAATTGTTGAAGATGAAGCCATAATTGCTGAGGATATCCGTAAAACTTTGGAAAAGAATGGATATGCTGTTTCAGGACTTGTAAATTCTGGTGAAGATGCATTAAAAAAACTTGATGAAGAACATAGTCAATCCCATGAATTACAGAATAAAACAGGTCTGGTTTTAATGGATATTGTCCTCAGAAACAGTATGGATGGGATTGAAACCGCAGAAATTATCCGCTCTCATTATAATATTCCGATTATATATCTTACTGCATATTCAGATAATGCAACTATAGAACTTACCAAGAAAACAGAACCATTCGGATATATTATTAAACCATTCAATGAAAGAGAATTGTTTACAACAATTGAATTAGCTATATACAAACATAGAATGGATAATAACCTGAATGAGAATCGCAAATGGCTTTCAACTGTTCTTAACAGCATAGGAGATGCTGTAATCACAACTGATATAAGAGGCCGTATTACATTTATGAATCCTGCTGGTGAATTGCTAACAGCCTGGAATAAAAACGATGCTTTTAATAAGGAGCTTGAAGAAGTTTACAATATTATAGATGAGAAAACAGGTGATAAAATTGAAATGCATATATTACAAGTTATTAATGATTCTATAACCAAAGTAATAAACAATATTATATTAGTATCTAAAGACATTAAATATAAATTTGTTGATTGTGTTATTGCCCCGATAAAGGACACAAAAGGAAGAATAAGCGGTGTTGTGCTTGTGTTTCGTGATATAACCAAAATGCATAAAACAGAACAGAAAATCATAGATTTAAATGAAGAACTGATAAAATTAAATATTGAATTAAAAACACTGGATCAGATGAAAAATAATTTTTTATCAAATATTTCACATGAGCTAAAATCACCACTTGTAACAATTAAAGGTTATACAGAACTTATATTAGCAGGTAAGTCAGGACATTTAACCAGTTTACTGAAACATCAGCTTTCCATATCTTTAAAAAATATAGATACACTTATGATGCTAATTGAAAGACTTCTTTCCTTTTCCAGAATGGAATTTCATATGGAAAAGCTTTGTATCGAATATTTTGATATTATTGAACTGGCAAGAGAATCAATAAATAGTATAAAATTAAGAGCAGAGAACAAAGATATAAAAATTAATGAAGATTTTATTTCTGAACATTTATCAATTAAAGCAGATAAAAAAAAGCTCTATCAGGTTTTTATTAATTTGTTGGATAATGCTGTAAAATTTACTCCTTCCGGGGGTTTAATAGTAATAAAAATTGATAAGGAAGAAAAAGCTAAACTTCGTGTTAGTATAAAAGATACAGGTATTGGTATTCCCGAAAAAGCATTGAATAAAGTATTTAACAGATTTTATCAGGTAGATGATTCATCAACACGGAAATTTGGAGGAATGGGAATTGGCCTCAGCATCTCAAGCGATATAATATCTTTACATAATGGAAAAATTACAGTTGAAAGTGAAGAAGGTAAAGGCAGTATTTTTACATTTACAATTCCTATATAATTGTCAAAACTGGTTATAAACTGATTAGGGTGTGCAGCAAAAATATTGGTAGATTTTCAAATTGAATTGTGGTATCTGTTGTCTGACACTATATGATCTGTCAGAGAACAGGAGGTAATTATTGAAAGTAATATTGAAAATCTTCAAAAACAGAAAAAGGAATTATACAATAGACTTGCAATAAAAAATAACACAATAAAAATAATACTTGACAAAACTATATAATTTGTTAGAATATTTTTAGTATATTGAAGACAATATTTTACCCCACCAATTTTTACGCTAATTGCAAGAGGAGAAGGCTATGAGATTCTTACATGCAGGCAGTAAAAATTTAAATATATTTAAAATAAATTTACCCATTAACTCATTTACTCATTCACCCATCCACCTATCTACCCATACACTCATCCACTCATTCACCCATATACTTATTTACTTACTCTTCCACGCATTTATTCCCATAAACACCCATGCCCAAACTTACGTTGGCGGAAGAATATACAGTGACACAACATGGACAAGGGAGAGGAGTCCATATATTGTTAATTCAAATATAGAGATTTATGGTGATGAGTATAATACTGCGAGTTTAACAATAAATCCAGGAGTAGAAGTTCGTTTTGATAATGGTGCAGGTATGACGATTGGGGCAGGAACATATAAAGGTGTTTTGCAGGCAGTAAATGTGAAATTCACTG
>JACRDZ010000153.1 GCA_016212735.1 Candidatus Firestoneibacteriota bacterium
AAACGCATTGTTTTATTTTTTATTTCGTCCAATTTATCTGCAAAATCCCCGCCGTCATAAAAAATGACTCCAAAAAGTTTTTTATATATAGGAAATCTTAATTCCAGATTTGATATTAATACTGCATTTTCTCCCTCACGAGGACCGATCTCATTCTCGCCATAACCTCTTACAGTATTTACTCCGCTGGCATGAAATTTTTCTTCTACAGGGACAAACTTTGACCTGCCGAATTCTTTAATAAAACCTGTTTGAATCCCATAACCCAAAACTATCTGGTCCCATAAATTAAAAAATAGACTGCCATTATATATATAACGTTTAAACGTATTGTCCCCGCTCAAAATTCCTCCTGCATATTGATATGATACAGTATGCAGCATTCCTTTTGTAGGGTAAAACATGGAATCTCGAGTATCTCTTATTAGAGTATAAATAAAAGACTGAGTTAGAGAAACTTTTTTATCAAGTTTAATCTCTTCTGGTGCTGTTTCAAGAATTGCAAACAAATCCGTCCTTTGCAATTTATATTTTGCTGACCCTATAATATATTTCGTCAGCTTGCGTCTTATATCTGAACTTGCTGAAATTTCGCCAACTTTATAATCCTGACGAATAGTACGACGATATGAGGAAGATGTAATTAAACTGTTCTTTGTATCCAGAATATGAGGATTAATAAAACTAATATTGTATAAATCCTCCCATGATTTAAAAGTTGCATTGATATGTATGCGCTGGTTTTCTCCGAATAAATTTTCATGACTCCATTCAAGTAAAATTCTTTGTTTATCTATGCTTCCATATCCCAATCCAAAAGCAAAATAACGCGGCGGCTGTTCTTTTAGATGTAAAATAAGATTAATCCTGTTTTTGGTTTCATCTAACTCCGCAGGTTCAAACCTGACATCACTGAAAATACCAAGATTATTTATGTTTTTTTGAGTATCAACAAGTTTTTGCCATAACAAAATATCCCCTTCTTCAATTTCTATTTCTCTGGTTACAATTTTTTCTTTAGTCAGATTTAATCCTGAAATATTAATTTTATCTATATAAACTACCTGCCGCTCTTCTATTAAAAAAGTCAATTCTACATGTGTATTATCCTCATTAAATTTCAGCAAATGATTTACCATTGCATAAATATAACCATGATTATTATAAAACATTAGTATTTTTTTCTTATCTTCCTGTATCTGGTAATGATTAAAATATGTATTTGTTTTCGTTTCTATTTGAGATTCAATTTCAAATAATTTAAAATTATTTATACCTTCAATTTTTATATTTGAAATTTTTGTCCGAACACCTTCTTTAATATGTAACATAATTTCAGCCCATGTTTTTCCAGGTCCAAATTTTACAATTGGTTCTACTGAAACAAAAAGAAATCCATTAGCATTATAAAAAGATTTTATCCTTGAGAGATCTTTTGCCATTTCTTCATCTGTAAACTGAGGGATTTTAAATATGCTAGTTTTACCCAATTCAGTGATACTGCTGAGTTTACTGCTTTTGAATGTTTTATTACCAAAAAAAGTAAATGCAGTTACTGGAGGATTTATTGGTATTAATTCGTTCCCTAATATATTATATATATTTAAAGATATACAAAACAGAATTGAAATCCAGAATATAATTCTACGCACATAATCACCTTCTATACATTTTTTATTATATGTCCCAATTTTGATTTCTTTGTATTAAGATATGATTTGTTTACTTTATTAGGAAGAATTTCTATTGGAATACGTTTAACAACTTTTAAACCGTATCCCTCCAGACCTATTATTTTTCTTGGATTGTTAGTTAATAATTTTATTGAAGAAAGTCCAAGATCAACCAGAATTTGCGCACCTATACCGTAATCTCTCAAGTCATCCTTAAACCCAAGTTTTTTATTAGCTTCTACTGTATCCATACCGGAATCCTGTAAAGCATATGCTCTCAGTTTATTTACAAGTCCGATACCTCTGCCTTCCTGACGCATATATAATAAAACCCCGCGTTCTGCTTTACTAATCAATTCCATAGAACGCAAGAGCTGTTCCCCGCAGTCACATCGTAAAGAATGCAGGGTATCTCCTGTCAGACATTCAGAATGAACTCTTACAAGTATGTTTTTATAGTTCTCAATTTTACCTTTAACCAGAGCAAGATGATTTTTATCATCAATAGTTGTACTATAAAGAATAAGCCTGAACTCACCAAATTTAGTCGGTAATTTTGTTTCAACAATACGGCGTATAAGACGTTCTTTTCTTTGCCTGTATTCTATCAGGTCTTTAATAGAAATAATTTTCAATTTATGTACATGAGCAAATTTTATCAAATCAGGAAGACGCGCCATATATCCGTCTTCATTCATTATTTCACATATTATTCCAGCAGGATATAGACCTGCCAATCGTGCCAGATCAACAGAAGCTTCAGTATGCCCTGCACGGGTTAATACTCCTCCGTCCCTGGCTCTTAAAGGGAAAATATGTCCTGGTCTGGCAAAACCTTCAGGTGTTGAATAAGGGTCCAGGACTTTTTTTATTGTACTTGCCCGATCGTGAGCTGAAATTCCTGTTGTAGTTTCAGGTTTAGCATCTATGGAAACAGTAAAAGCGGTTTCAAGATGATCTGAATTATCCGGTACCATTGAAGGTATTTTCAATTCATCCAGTCTTGTACCTAGAAGAGGCATACATATAAGCCCTCTGCCATATTTTGACATAAAATTTATTGCCTCAGGCGTGACTTTTTCTGCTGCCATAACCAGATCCCCTTCATTTTCACGATCTTCATCATCGACAATAACAATCATTTTACCGTTATTAATATCTTCAATCGCATTTTCAATTTTATCTAAAGACATGGAAATCATCTCCTTAAATTAATCCCCAATTTTATTAATTTTTCCTGTGTTAATCCAGTAGATGTAAATGGTGTAACTAAAGTAGCCACATGTTTTGCTATTATATCAAATTCTATATTAACCCTGTCCTCTATTTTAATTATTCCCAGATTAGTAATCTGCTGAGTATGAGG
>JACRDZ010000154.1 GCA_016212735.1 Candidatus Firestoneibacteriota bacterium
AATGACGGCAATATTTGGGTAGGCACGGATTATGGCTTGAATAAAATAGTTGTAGGGGCAACTCTTGCGGTTGCCCAAATACAAAAAATCTACAAAGAAAACGGATTGCTTGATAGCCATATTGAATCGCTTGCAATTGATGCAAATGGGAAATTATGGGTAGGAACAGGGAAAGGAATAAACAAAGTAGACAGTATACAGAATACGGTAGACAGCATTAAATATACTATTATTCCTGGTAAGTCAGGTCCGCTTGGAAATCATGTACTTAGCCTTGCTACAGACAGTACGGGAATATATTTAGGCACAGAACTTGGATTGACGAAATATGATACAAGCGGACAATGGATTGATTATACGAGTCAGCTGTCAGGTCTCAGCAATCAGCAAATAACCGGCATGACAAAAGATTCGCGCGGATATTTATGGCTTGGTATAAAAAATTGATTGGGTGTGGAAAGTAGGGATGTATATTATTATAAAGTTAATAAAGTTGGTGGCGTATTTTGTTTTTTATACCAAATTAGTTTTAATTGAATATAAATTTAGGAGAACAAAAAAAATATGAATTACATACAGCATAAACGCTTAATTATATCGATTATATCAATAATTATTATATGCTATTTTCCACTTGCTATATATTCCCAAATAGATATAAATGAATTGATTGAAAAATTAAGAGACAATGACCCAAGTATAAGGGCTAATGCAGCAAAGTTACTTGGGGAATTAAAAGATTCACAAGCAGTTGAACCATTAATAAAAGCTTTGAAGGATAATAATTTGGAAGTTCAATGTAAAGCAACAGAAGCATTAGGAGAAATAAAAGATATCCGTGCTATTAAACCGTTAATAATTGACTTACAAGATAGATACGGATTTGGTGTGGATATTAGTATAAATGCATTAAAAAGAATAGGCAAACCAGCTATTGAATCTCTAATTGTAGCTCTTAAAGAAACACAAAATAAAGATACTAAAATTCGCGAGAATATAAAAAGAGCTTTAATGGAGATAGGAGAGCCAGCTATTGAGCCATTGATTACAAGTTTGAAAAATGAGAATTGGTTCCTTAGACAAGAAGCAGCATCATTATTAGGAGAGCTAAAAAATATACGAGCAGTTGAACCATTAATTACGAATCTTGAAGACCAAGATTTTCGTGTTAGTTGGGCAGCCGCTTTAGCATTGGGTAAAATAAAAGATGTCCGAGCAGTTGAGTCATTAATTGTAAATCTTAAGAAATTAGGAGAAAAAAATGTGTCTACTAGAGAAGGTGCTGCATTTGCATTAGGTGAAGTAAAAGATATGCAGGCGGTTGAACCATTAATTGCAGTTCTTAAAGAAGATAAATACTCTGGTCCTAGAACAAGCTCAGCTTTTGCATTAGGGGAGTTAAAAGATATACGAGCAGTTGAACCATTAATTGCAGCTCTTAAAGATAAAAATTTTAGTGTTCGATGGAATACAGCAAAAGCATTGGGTAAACTAAAAGATATGCGAGCAGTTGAACCATTAATAATAGCTCTAAAGGATAAAAGCCCATATGTTCGGTGTGAAATAGTAAAAGCATTTGGGGAGATAAAAGATTATCGAGCAGTTGACCCATTGATAATAGCGCTTAAGGATGGGAATACAGATGTCAGATGGTATGCAGCAGAAGCATTGGGTAAACTAAAAGACCCGCATGCTATTAAATCATTAGTAGATACTCTTAAAGAAAAAGATAGAAATATTAGCAATAATATTATTCAAGCATTAAGAAATATAGGTAAACCTGGTGTTGAACAATTAAAACCATATCTTAAAGATGAAGACCCTTATGTACAAAAGAATATAGCAAAACTATTAGATGAAATTACAAAACAACAATCCATAGATAAAAAAGAAGATTTTAATTTAACGTTTATTCAAAAAGAAAAAAAGAGCAAAGAAATTTTACAAAAATGTTTTCGTATAGCTTATTTAAAGAACAAAGATATCTGGATATCAACAATAGATGAAAAAAATGAAGTAATAAAAAAAGAACAAATAACTAAAGAAGGTAATATAACAAATTTATTTGGATGGAATTATGATAATAGCAAGATAATATATGCAACAGGACAAGTAGGATATATGGATGAAATGCATTATGGCCCAAAAGGATATAATTTATGGTCATGGGATGTGAAGGAGCAAAAGAAAATAAATATAGTTGGAGATTCAACAGTAACGTATTCTGTAAAACTATCACCAAAAGATAATAAGATAGTATATGTTCAAACAGTTACTAATGATTTATATTTAGTGTATGGGGATGAAGCGGCTGCTAAACCAGAACGAATAGTTAAGAAAGCAGATGCACCTAAGTGGTCACATAACGGAGAGAATGTTGCTTATGTTGGATATGGATTCGATAATTTAAATGATTCATTTGGCATGTATGAAAATATGCAATTAGGAATATATAACTTTAAAGACAAAAAAGATATTTTTTTAAAAATAACTGTAGAAGATAAAGCGTCTGCTGGTATTGGTGATACATTTGAATACTATCCTCGTCCTTCGATTTTGGGATGGAAATTTAATAATGATAAAATACTTTTTGATTTTTCTACAAAAAAAGCATATTGGGCTATTGGTATAATGGACACTATCAATGGTGAACAGAAAATATTATATGATTCAAAATATGGTTATTCTATTTCACCATTGAATATAAAATGGATAGATGAGAATAGATTTATTTCATATGGGTATTTAAATCTTAAAGAAGAAAGTGTAATAATTATTTCAAATATAGATTTAAAGGAGCAAAAAATAATTAAAAAATTTTTACAAGAGGAAATATATAATTATTATTTAGATATCAGTAATGATAAATTAAAATTGGTATATTATAATAAAAAATTTGAAATTTTTGTTATTAATATAGATAGCAAAGAAGAAAAAAAAATAGATGCAGGGGAATTTCCTTTTTGGGAAAATTGATTAAGGGATAAATCGTTATGAAGTTAATAAAAAAATTAATATTTATTATATTAATGAATTTTTGTTTTTTAACTATAATTTATTCCAATAAATGTGATTGGAATTTTCCTTTTAAAGATTTAACATATTCGGAACAAGGGTTAAATTCTTATGAAGGACATACTGGAATTGATATTTTTGCTCCAAATGGTACACCAGTATATGCAGCTGCAAATGGGATAGTAAGACAAAGAGATGGTGGTAGAAATATAGAATGTGGTAAATATAATGAAGAGTCAAATAGTAAATATGGAATTTTTGTAAAAATTGAATATGATAATGGCGGATATGGTTTTTATGCTCATCTTAGTGAGTGTACTTTAGCTAAAGATCAAAGAGTTATAAAAGGTAGCACAATTGGTTACTCTGGATGCAGTGGGAATACCAATTCAACAGCTGATCATAAGGATTATCACTTACATTATGAAGAAAGAGATGGAGATGGGAGTTACGGGACACATATATATCCTTATAAACAAGGCGGTCATTGGTATGACTGCTCTATACCACCAGGAGACAATCCAGATGAGAATTATAGTATTGCTAATTCATATGATTCAATTCAAGCTGAATTAATTCCCGATTCAGCTCAATGGTCTTTTTGGCCAAAATACAACATTAGTATGTTTTCTAATGGATATGGTTGGAGCTGCGCTAGATTTGTTTCAAGTTTAAGCAGAATTAATAGTCTTATGCCAGTACAAATAGATTTAAATTATGCTGATTTAAGTTCTCGCCCTTTGTTAATAATACCTTCAGGTGGGCTTATGGGTATGGAAAATTCTGAGACATTTAAACAAATATTAGCAAAATATGTTTCTGAGGGTGGAAATATTTTGTGTTTTACTCAACAGCAAGGATATGAATTTTCTGCTCTTCCTGGGGGAAAAATTTTAGGATACGGCTGGAGATCTGATGTTTCGTGCTGGTCAAATTCCGTTGAATTGGTAAATTATAATCAAGTATTATCATCTATTAAAACGAATTCAGTTAACATGAATGTTGATGGTTATTTTACTTCATGGGATTCTACAACTACAGTTTTATTACGTCGTACGAAAAATGGAATGCCGGCAATGTTAATGTGGAAATATGGAAAAGGTACAGTAATAGCGACAACTGCATATGATGATTGGTCTTTTGGGGCAAGTACAGGGCAGATTACATCGCAAGGAAATTCTATATGCAGGGATATAATTACATGGTTGAAAAATCCAGTAGAATTAGCTGAATATAAGCCTGGACAAAGCTTTGATTTGACAGTCTCAATAATAAATCCCAGAGAAACACATGCATATAAATTTCGTACGAGTGTATTTTTAGGTAAAGATATTATTTCGGAATTCACAGATTCAACATTGAATTTAGGTGGAGGAGAAAATACAAATATAAATTTTTCTTATACAGCACCAAAATCATTAGGAATTTATCAAATTGGATATACTCTTTATGATACTTTTGGCAATGAATTTTGGCGTGAACCAGAAGCTGCACGATTTGTTGTATCAAATCCACCGCCTGTTGCTCAACCTATTTCTAATTTATATTTTTCAATTCAAAGTGATGCGGAAAATTATGCTCGTGGTAGTAATCCGGTATTTACAATAATCGGTTGGAACAATAGTGATGAGGCAAAAACTATTACAGCGAAATATTTTTTCCCTCATCACTATTGGGATACTCATAATAATCAATATGGCGGAGATTGGTCTCGTCCTGAATTACATCTTACACAAACAATGATGATCCCGCCAAAAGGTTCAACGAACTTTGT
>JACRDZ010000144.1 GCA_016212735.1 Candidatus Firestoneibacteriota bacterium
AATAAAAAGCTCTTCACTTATAAAAATATTTTTATTCAATTTCTCTAAATGACTTAGTAAGTTCATTTTGGCCAGATTAAGCAAAGACGCATAATCAAAAACAAGATTACGTGCTTTTTCCAGATTATCTGTGAGTTTATTGAATTGTTGTTCATTCACCCCAAAAAATGGAAATAGAAATTCTGGATCATATTGCAAAGATAATATAGAAGCATAAGGTATTTTAAAAATTTTTTCTAACCAGTAACTTGGGATGGGTTTTGATTGAAACTCTTTTTTTACATTCTCATATTTTTTTTGTTGATCAGATAAAATTGTTTTAATTTCTTCTGATGGTTTTCCCTTTTCATCAATAGCATTTATAGGGACTAGTATTTTTTCTTCGGGATATTTCTGATTATAATCATACAATCCTTTCATCCACCTATCTACTTCACCATCAGTACAATATCTATGCATTAAAGCATTAAAATGAGATAAAGTAGTTTTTTCAAATTCAGACCCAGAAGAAAATTCTTTTACTTTTTGTGCTGAATTAAGAGCTAAATTCTTTTCTTCTAATAATACTGCATTAGTACTCATTGCTATCCAGAACCAAACATCTTTTTTTTGTTCAGCTTCAAGTTCAAGTTGTTTTAAAATATTAATTGATTGCTCTGGAGCACCTTTTTGAAGAAAAATTTCAGCTATTCGTACTTTTTCTTTATAATCACCCATATTCCATATCTCTGGATCAGTAAACATATTATAAGCTGTTTCAAAATTTTTATTTTTTAAATTAGTAATTACATCCCATATTTTCATTGGTGATAACTCAAGTGCCTTATCTGCAAATTCTATAGCCTTATCAAATTCTCTGGAAAAAAGATAAATCCTACCTAAAAGATTTAGTAATTTATCGTTCTGCATTACCAGTGATTTAGCTTCTTCTGAATTTTCATAAAACAGAATAGCTTCTTTCGGAGATTTGTAGTTGCAAATAGATTGGATTAAATTATGTAAAACAATTATGTCTTTTTTATTTGATACCCATAATTCATTAACTATTTCGTAAGCTTTTTGATCATTATCATTCCCGCAAATATTTAAATATATTGAGGATAAATTTGTTTTTGCTGGAATAAATTCAGAGTCTAATTCTAAAACTTTATCTATGTATTCTTTTGATTTCACAAAATTATTTTCTAGAATATAACATACTCCAAGATTATTATAAACTTTTACTAATTCATCCCTAAATTTATCTGGTCTATCTTTAATTTTTCCTAAAATACCGAATAAAATTTCTTTTGCTTTTTCAATTTCATTTTTATCTATTAAATTTGCAGATATATTAATTCCCTTATTAATTTTATCTTTTTTATTAGTATCGGATTCAGCAATAGAAGCTAATTGTTGATTAATTATTATTTTAAATTCTTGTTTTATATCCCCAGTTGCTTCTTTTAAATCTTCTTTAGTTATACCTACTGGAAAAAATTCTTCTTTTAATCCTTTTATTGATTCAACTCTTTCGGTTAACTCAACATCATTCCAAATTTCTATTTCATTAAGTCCAAGATTATTAGCATATTCTTTTGTTTTATCTCGACATTCTGGAGAAAACGGACAGGCAGTTATAAAAATAATTTTATCTGGTTTAAAATTTTCAATTTCATCAGAATGTTTTTTTATTTTATCGATTTCTTTCTTAAAATCTTTATATGATATTCTTTCATAATTTTTACATTGAAAATACCATTTTTTTTTCCCCCCAACAGTACTAAATTTATATCCAATAATATCTCTTCCTTTATCTCCAATTCCTCTATTAAGCGTCACATCATTATATTCTTTAGATCTTTTGAGGTAAACATAGCATAGATTTTCAAATTCTTCCGGCGTTTTGCTCCAAAAAGGAAAAACATATCTTGAAAGTATTATTGATAATTTAGCATCTTTTTTAAATCCAAATTTTTCAATGTCAATCGGCAAACCCAAAGCATTACAAATTTTTTCCAATGTTTCAATCGAAATATTTTGTTTGCCTTTTTCAATTCGTGAAATAATCTGCTGTGAAATTTTTAAATTGAACGCTAATTCTTTTTGAGTTATCCCTTTTTTTTCGCGTTCATTTTTGATTGTCAGTCCGATTTCTTTTAATAATGGTGAATAAAATTGCTGATTTTTTTCTTCTCTTAATCCTGCAAATTCTAAACTTTTTGCTTTTAATGTTTCATAAATTGCCTGCCAATATTCAATTCTGGGATCATTCCATGAATTTTTTCTCATTTGTTTCTTTATTCTCTGCCAGAAAATCACAAAATCCTTTTGTTTTAAATATTCCTTAAAAACTTCCTTTGCAGAATTTTTTTGTGATAGAAGTAAAGCTGCATAGGAAATAAATTCCGGATTTAATGTATCCTGTAAAAATTTTTTTGCGTCATCTTCTGTTATTTTCTTATCCCAGAGCCAATTTTGATTCATGATAACTCTATCTCCCTGGATAATATTTTGTTTATTTCTCCAGCAAAATGCTTATCAATATCTCTAAATTCAATCATTTTATCCGTTTTTATTTCAGATAAACCAATTTTCATTTCCAGTCGATTGAATGTTCTAAACCAGCGGATAATCCCTTCTTTTAATACCTGATCGCAATATTTATCAATAAAATCTGCTAATCCCATAAAACTATATGATAGAAAATAAATATCAAATAAGTCTTTTGCTTCCTGTCTTCCACCAAAGAATTTTTTACGACCTATTTTATCAATTTCTTTGTTAAATCCACTGACAGCATATATTTTTCTTAAATAAATATCTTCTTGTGATAAAATATTTATTCCATTAATATTATTAGTTGATTTAATTAATGAGAAAAAATCTTGAATAAAATCAATTTTAAGAAATTTATCCTTATCATATTCTAGACTATAAACCATTACTTTAGCATAAGTTTCTGATAAATTTTCATTAATAAGTTCAATGTTTTTATTTGTTATTACATTTATTTCATTTGTAATTTCTATAATTCTTTTTACAGAAAATTCTTGTGTGAAGAAATCTAAATCATCTGATTTCCGATGATTAAAATAAAATAATGATAAAGCTGTACCACCAGCTAAATAAAAATCATTGATTTTATTAGCTAAAACATTTAATATTTCTTTTTGTATTGATTCAATATTTTTGCTCATATAATATTTATACAACATAAATATTGTTTTGTCAAGATTATTACAACTTTTATGTTGTTTTATAAATATTTAAGGCTATTTACTCAAATTCTCAAGATACGCTTTTGTAAATATTTTATCTTCGATCTTTTTTGTTGAAATATCAGATATCTCAACCATAGTCTTATTACCTTTTTCAAATTCATCAATATAAATATGTTTAATGGGTACAAATCTATTATCAACAGTTGTGTATTGTAAAAAAAATGCTGTTTGCATTAAGGTATTTGATGATGAATATGATTCTTCCTTAAGAGTCAAAAAAGTATCTTTTTTAAGCCAATATATTTTTCTGGGATAATCAACATCATTTACTCTGGCTTTTGCTTCAAGTTCATAAACAGGTACTTTTCCAAGCATGGTTTCTTTTATTTTTTCATTATTTTTTTCGTCTTTTGCACCTTCATAAAGTTCTGTTAATTTTCTTTTTTCAAAATCATCGGCTTTTGCATCTGAGCCGCCAATGCTTTCATCCCTGTTAATATGCTGAAATGTTCTTGTATTTCTTCTATACATCCAGAAATTATCACCAACTCTGAGATAACCATTCCCTTTTTCTGTCTCAGGTGCAGTCATTACAATTAAAAATGAATCATCAGAATCTCTTCTATAATAAATCATTTCTATTACTTTTACACCTTGATCAACTTTTTGCTGAGTTAAAATAACTTTTGCTCTAATATCGCTTTTCATTTCCATATTATCTTCGAGTTTTTTTAAAGCATCGTAAATCTTCGGATTCTCAGCATAAACAACATTTGCAACAAATACTAACACTATTAATATAAACTTTTTTATCATAACTAATCTCCATTTTATTCATAATGCCTTAATGCATGCGATGGTGAAAGATTACTTGCTCGTCTCGCAGGGAAATAGGCAGTAATCACTACAATTAATAAAATAAAAATCATATTTATAATAACTCCTGAAAAAGTTGGCTTAAAATATAGATGAGTATTCACAAGAAGTATTGACATAGGATTATCATGCGTTTCAAATGTGATTTTTGAAAGTATCTGCATGGTACTAAAAGCCATAATTACTCCAATAATTGAAGCAAATAGAGCAAGAAAAAATGATTCAAGTATAAATGAATTTTTAACATCATTTTTTTGCATACCGATTGCTCTTACTGTCCCAATTTCACGTGTTCGCTCACGAATCGTCATTCTGAGAGTATTAATAACTCCAATCAAAATAATTAAAAACAATATTAATCCTGCAACAACTGTAATTAAATTCAATACATATTCAAGTTTTAATATATCACTTGCAGTTTCATACATAGTTCTTATATCAACTGTTGTCGCTTTCCACTTTTTTTTGCTTATATCTTTCATCTTTTTTTCAAGTTCTTCTGTAGTGCTTGTACGTGGAAGTAACTCCCATTCCTTAGCGAGTGCATTAAAAATTGAATTTTGTTTATCAGGAATATAGGCTTTTTTTAAAGAAGTAATATCCGGTAAATTAGGATAATATGTATTATAAAACTTATCATCGGAAATTAAAATAATATTTTTATTATCGAGTTCTTTGTTTTTAAAAATTGCAAATACCGAATATTTAACAGTTGTATTGTTTTCACCGAATTTATTTTTGTATGTAACTTCAAAGCTGTCATTGATTTTCAATCCAAGCTTATTTGCGAGATTTTCTTCCACAAGTACGGAATCTTTTTTGAATATTTTATTTTTATCACCGCCAGAAATTTCCAAATTATTTTCAATTATTTTTTTGGATTCATCATCGGTTTTATATCCTAATAAAGTAGCATAATCAGTATTATGTCCGTTATTGATTTTCCCATATATTACAGCTAAATCAGGGGTTAAAGCAGAATGAATTTTATCAGCAAACTTAACTGCATTTTTTTGCGGATCGTTAATAGTAATATTTATATTACCGATTTCATAGGGTTTATAAGCCAGTAATTTTTTTTCATTATTCAGCTCAATAAAAGTAACTCCCTGCATAAACACATTGTCATTTTTTATTATTCCGATTACTGTCAATCGTGCCGACTCATTATTTCCATGAACATTAGTATATCGTATTCTTATTATATCATTCTTTTTTACATTGAGATATTTTGCTTTTTCTTCAGAAATAATAATTGGATTTTCAACATCCTTTCTGGATAAGTCTGTAAAAGCACCTTCAAGCATTCTAAATGATTCTTCAATTTCCTTTCTTGTTTCTTCGCTGAGTGATTGAGATAAATCAATCGCAACAAGAATAATACTATCTGATTTACCATTGCCAATAGCTCTGGCAAAGATACCCAGAGTTTCTTCGATTTCGCGAGTATTTTCTGCATTATCTTTAACAATTTTTAATATTCTTGCTCTATCTCGAAAAATATATTTTTCTACTCCGCCTTTTTCGTTGAATACTAAGGAAACATGCCCGACAACACGGACAAGTATTCTGTTAAACAATATATCTGTAATTCCATTTGAAAAAGCATGAGCAATAACAAGAATCATAACACCAAGAGCAATAGCAATACCAAGCAATAAATTTCTTCGTTTTTGTCTGAATAAATTTCTCAAACTTATCATTGTAATTAAGTTCATATTTTAGTCCCTCACAATCGCATCAAGCGGTGTAATACTTTTGGCAACTTTAATTGGATAAATAACAGCAATAACTGTTACCAGTATAAGTTGAAATATCGCTAATAAGATATCCGGTCCATACATTACAGGTAAAAATTTATCTCCACCGTACAGAATTTGTACCAGATCATTTGTCGAAGTTATATTAAATAATGGTATTATTTTAATGATTATGTATCCGATAATTATCCCAGCACCGCCAAAAATAAATGATAATATTCCTGTTTCAGCCAGGAACATATTGCTGATAAAACTTTTTCTAGCTCCGATTGCACGCATCATACCAATTTCCGATGTGCGCTCGAGTGCTGTCATACTTAATGTATTGACGATTATTATTATTGCAACAACAAAAAGCAGCATTACAAAACCAAACAATGCTCCTTTTATAATCGTTGCCATACTGCCAATTACTCCAAATGCTTTTTTCCATGAGACAGCTCTTGCTCCCAGGTTAGCATCTTTTAATTCTTTATTGATTTTTTCTAATCCATTATACAGGGAAGTCTCTTTTTCTAATTTTACGAATACCACATTATATGTACCAGTTTCAATATCAACTTTTTCTTCTTTTATTTTATTGAGTTCCGGAGCTAATTTTATTTCTTCATTTAATGAAGAGCTTGTATTTGCAACCATAAAATTATCATCTGAAAACATGGAATCAATATTTTGATTTCCCATTTCAAGAATTTTTTTCTTTTCTTCAGGTACCAGAGCAGTTTTTGTGCTTGCAGAAAAATATCCCAAACATTCTCTGTATGATTCAATATCTATAATATTATAATGTCCAAAAATTGTATCCAGAGCTTTGAATTTAACAATTCCTTTTATTGGAAGCCGGACATCCATAGTTGTGTTTTTTTCATTATTTCCAAGAAATACTATACTATCCTTTGTTATTAAATCTTTTATATCTGATTTATCTTTGGTTTCATTACGAAAATTCGTTTCAATAAATTTTGCATTTTCCGGAATAAACCATAACCCCATATAATTATAAAATTCTTTTCTGGAACCGGTTGGTACTAAAGCGCCTTTTTCATCTTTTATCGGCAATCGTCCTTCAATTGGTTTTACATTACCCGGAAACATTTCAGAATATTTTGCAAAATCAACTCCTAAAAGAAAAGCAAATCCCGGGGATCCACCTTCCTCGTTAAGGATTAAAGCCATGTTTCTGCCAGCAGGTAAAAAATTCTTAATATAATTTTGTTTTGCCAAAATTTTTTTAATTTCAAGATAATTATTTATTGGTTCAATTGCTTTTCCCATAAGAGTAAAAAGTACATTATCTGTTTCGTTTTTATCCGAAACAATTACTATATCACCTGTAAAACCATTTACAATATTTTCTTCCAATCCTTTATCCATTCCGGAAATAACACCATTCCCAATAGTCATAATTAATGAACCCAGGAAAAGGATTACGCCGATAATAATGCTTTTCCCTTTATGCCGAAGAATATTACGAAATGCAATTTTTAATATAAGTCCCATATTAATCTCCATTTACCATCAATCCATCTTTTATTTTAACTATTTTTTGCGCATACTTTAAAACATTTACATCGTGTGTTGAAAATATAAATGTAGTTTTTTCTACTCGATTCATTTGACTCATAAGTTCAAGAATTGAAGCTCCTGTAACCGAATCAAGATTGGCTGTAGGTTCATCAGCAAGAACAATATTAGGGTTTGTCACAAGTGCGCGAGCAATTGCAACTCTTTGACGTTGTCCTCCTGAAAGCTCTGCCGGCTTATGCATTGTATATTCTTTTAAGCCAACTTCTTCAATAAGTTTTTCCGATCTTTTTCTAATTTCTGGTTTAGAATGTGTTTTCATGAGTAATAAAGGGAATTCAACATTTTCAAGCACATTTAATACAGGGATTAAATTAAATGTTTGAAAAATAAATCCAATTTTATTTAAACGAATATCAGTTATTTGCTTATCATTTAATGCTGTAATGTCTATTCCGCCAATTTTTACACTTCCTTCTGTTGCATAATCGATACAACCAATAATATTCAGAAGTGTGGTTTTACCGCTTCCTGAAGGACCAACCACACTTATAAATTCACCTTCTTCTACCATAAAATCAATCCCGCGCAGAGCATGTACCATTGTTTCTCCAAGCGTATAATCTTTTTTAACATTTTTTATTTCAATCATGTTTGTCTATGCCTCCAATGTTTTTTTATTTTTTTTAGTTTTATTTATTAAAACTGCTGATAAAATAATATCCCATGTTTTTCTCATCATATCTTCACAATCAAATCCAAAAGCTAAAAATGCTCCATCTTCCTGACATTGCTGCTCATTTTTAATATGATCCATAAATTGCAGCATACCATTTGATGATGTCCACATAATAACAGCAAGTTCTATGGGTTTAACTTTATTATTGATATAACCCTTATTAACACATTCACTTATTATTTTTGTAATGAAATCCCATATCTGATTGTTTACTTTATATATTTCATTTAATACATCTTGAATCTCAAGTTTTTCTTTAAGTAAGCGATGATCTACAAAATGTGTTATGATATTGAAATAGTTTGGAAATTTTTTGTAATAAACAAGATAAGCTTCGTTAATTGCACGAAATTTATCAAGTGGATTTGTTGCTTTTAGAGAATAATCCTGCATCATTTCATATAATACTCCCATTGCTTTTAATATTATTGTTAAATACAGTTCTTCTTTGCTTCTAAAATAAAGATAAAGAGTTCCTTTGCTCAATTCACATGCTTTTGCTATCTCATCCATTTTTGTATTCTCAAGCCCTTTTTTCAGAAATAGCTTTTCTCCCGCGTTAATTATATGTAATTTACGCTGCTCTTTTTCTCTTATTTTTCTTTCCTGTATTCCCATTTTATCACCTAAAAAACCTCACTGACCAATGGTCATTTAATGAATAATATTAAATAATATAACCAAAAGTATTATTTGTCAAGAAGTTTTTTTTAGAATATTTAATGACAGAAGTTTCTCAAGAAAGAAATTAACCACAGAGAACTAGAGAGTATTTTTTATTTTATTTTTATTTATTACTCAGTGTTCTCAAATAAAAATAAGAAAGATCGTGGAATATAAGGCTTTTTTAAGTAAGATTTAATTTGAGGACACAGAGTTTTAAATTATAAATATATCTCAGTGTACTCTGTGGTTCATTTTTTCGATTTTGAGGAATTTCTGTAAGATGACTTCCAGAATTGATTTTATTATAGGTTTGCCCGGAGAAACAAGAGAAGATCGAAAGGAATTATACGATTTTATTAATACTATTGCAAAAAGCTTTAACACGCAGATTCATATGCACTATTTTATTCCTCTTACAGGGACTGTATTTCATTTTGAAAATCCAACTCCTATTGATATGGAAACTCAAAAAGAACTTGATAAAATGACTGACAAAGGGATTATTTCAAACTGGTGGAAAAAAGATATTAAATTATCAGAAAATGTTGTGAATTTTAGAAATTTCTTGCACAAATGCCCCCAGAATCTGAAGTAAGGGCTTGATTAATTATAACAAATATTATATATTGCAATTCATGCAGTAGACTTCAAACCAGAGACCAGGACTAGGAAGCTTCTAGTGACTGAACTACAAATTATATAGGAAAAATATGAAATTAATAAAAATTTATACTATAGTATTTTTTTATATAATATTTTTTGTGTTATACGGCATAGGACTAAATCCTGTCTTTGGAGAAACTGCTGTTGAACCAGTATATAACATTGATACTTCAAGTGATTTGCAACTTGCAATGAATAATAATGATAAGGAATTAATAAAACACCTGATTAAGAAAGATGCGAATGTTAATTTGAAATTTATTTCAGGTTATGCTCCTTTGCATGCAGCAACTATTAATGGAGATAAAGAACTCGTTGATTTTTTTATAAATAATGGCGC
>JACRDZ010000155.1 GCA_016212735.1 Candidatus Firestoneibacteriota bacterium
AAAGCTGTTTTTATTTATGTTATGCCTTTTATTTCAGTTATAATATTTGTCGTAATTTCTATAATTATTTTATTTACTTCTATAGTATGGTTAATTTCCAGTAATTTTTAATTTTGGTTCCAGGCTCTATCCCGATTTTAGCCAAATATGATCTAAAGCTATACAGCCATATAGAGGCACACCCTCCAGACACTACAAAGTTGCATTGAAAATTTATCACGTTATTAGTAAAGATAGGATAGATGGGACATTCTTAGCTATTCGAACGAAAATACACTTGTTTTTTGCTAGTGGTTGTCGTATATTTATCTTTACAAATAGATGCATATACGGTGATTAGATAAATCATAATAAAAAGGCTGTATAACAGCAAAAGTCACGTCAGAGATATGAACCGAAAAGAAAGGAAAGAATATGAATTCCATAAAGAAAATACCAAAATTTAAAAATGAAGATGATGAAAGAACTTTTTGGGCGAATCATGATTCAACAGAATATATTGATTGGAAAAAAGCAAAAAAAGTTATATTTCCAAACCTTAAGCCATCGATAAAATCAATTTCGCTTCGCCTCCCTGAATCAATGATCGAAGAACTTAAGCTGCTTGCAAACAAAAAAGATGTTCCATATCAGTCTTTGTTAAAGATGTTTCTAGCTGAAAAAATCGGAGAAGAACTTAAAATATAAAGTAAGAGCATAACATCTCAATATTAATTTTATTTACTTCTATAGTATGGTTAATTTCCAGTAATTTTTAAGAATTTTTATCTTGTCGAATTGCCAGTTTGTTTAAAGCATTGACATATGCTTTAGCACTTGCAACTATAATATCAGTATCCATCCCGCGGCCAAAAACAGTTCGATTATTTTCAACAAGTTCAACTGTAACATCACCCTGTGCGTCTGTACCGCCGGTAATTGCTTTAACAATATAAGTTTCCAATTTACTTTGTGTTTTTGTTATATCAGATATTGAATGATATACAGCATCAACAGGTCCGTCACCTGTTTTTTCGCATACCACATTTTTCCCATGAACAGAAAGAGTAACTTTTGCAGTCGGTTTTCCAATAGTACCGCATTTTACTTCAAGAGAAATCAACTTATAGCTTTCCGGGACAATCTTAATTTCACCTTCAATGATTCCAATTAAATCTTCGTCAAATATCTCGTTCTTTTTGTCTGCCAGATTTTTAAAATTAATAAAAATTTTATCAAGTTCTTCATCTTTTAATTCATACCCAAGTTCCATAAGTCTTGTTTTCAAAGCATGTCTGCCTGAGTGTTTGCCCATAACCAGACGGTTGCGGTCAAGACCAATAGTTTCAGCACTCATTATTTCATAAGTACTGCGTTCTTTCAAAATCCCGTCCTGATGAATACCCGCTTCATGAGCAAAAGCATTTGCTCCGACAATAGCTTTATTAGGTTGGACAATAATTCCTGTAAGATTACTTACAATCCAGCTTGTCCGGTATATTTCATTAAGTTTTATTCCTGTTTCTAATCCAAAAAAGTTTTTTCTGGTCTCAAGAATCATTACTATTTCTTCTAAAGAAGCATTTCCTGCCCTTTCTCCAAGCCCGTTTATTGTACATTCCACCTGTCTTGCACCATTTTTAATTGCTGCAATTGAATTAGCAACTGCAAGGCCAAGATCATTATGACAATGTACACTAAGAATAATATCATCTATTCCCTGTACTTTTTCTTTTATATTACTTATTATTTTCCCAAATTCAAAAGGAGTAATATATCCAACTGTATCAGGAATATTTATTGTTGTTGCACCTGCTTTTATAGCAGTTTTTATCACTTCATGAAGAAAATTTTCATCGCTTCTTCCTGCATCTTCTGCGGAAAACTCAACATCAGGAGTGTATTTTCTTGCATGTTTCACTGCTTTAAATGCAGAATCCAGAACTTCATCCCTGGACATTTTAAGTTTATGTTTAAGATGAATGTCACTTGTTGCAATAAAAGTATGAATCCTGAAATTATTTGCATCCTTAAGTGCTTCATATGCTTTATCTATATCCTTCTCTGTTGCACGTGCAAGCCCGCATATAATAGGTCCTTTTATTTCATTTGCAATTAGTTTAACTGCCTCAAAATCTCCAGGTGAAGCAATAGGAAAACCTGCTTCAATAATATTAACTTTTAGTTTAGCAAGTTGTTTTGCGATTTTAAGTTTTTCTTCAATATTAAGACTTGCACCTGGAGACTGTTCTCCATCTCTCAATGTTGTATCAAAAAAAATAATTTTCTCAGACATATAATTCTCCTAAAAAAATCCCGTCCCTTTATCTTTGGACGGGTATACTTATTTCAAAAATCTATACAATTTATATTTTAACAAAAAACTAACTAAAATCAAGAAAAATATAATATGAGTTTTGCGAAAGGATGCATCCCAAACAAAGAGCATTGATTCCCACCGAAAACTGAGGCATTATATTTTTATTAAAAAATATCTTGACAAACAATATTATTTCGGTTAATATTGGTTATTATAAGTTAATATTGGTTAATATTCGTTTAAGGAGAAAGAAAGATGTTTAACCGTGAAAATAGAAATCATAAAGATAACACAAAATTAGGTGGTATATTTGTTTTTATTGGAGGATATATAGGTCTTTTAACAGGCTTACTGCTGGGACATAGTGTAAACTGCATGTCCGGAAACATAACTGATACAGGAATAACTTTAGCCACTCTTGATTTTCATGAAGCATTTTTACTTTTTTTAGTTATTTTTGCCTTTATTTTTGGGGCATTTTTATCCGCCAAAATACTCGATAATTTTAAATATGGCTACTTACTTATATTAATTATTGAATCAATATTATTATTCCATGTAAAATTTTTATTAATAACTCAGGCTCTTTTGTTAGCCTCACTTGCAATGGGTTTACAAAACGGTTTTACAACTTATACAACATGGGAAGAAGGGAAAATAAGGACTACTCATATTACAGGCACAACTACTGATATTGGTGTCTCTTTAGCTAATAAAGATTTTCATGAAACCAAATTTAATTTATTTCAAGCTTCTATGTTTTTTTTAGGAGCGATTTTTGCTTTTTTTGTAGCTCAAAAAATTGGAAATACTGCTTTTTTTCTGGCAGGTGGTATGATAATTTTAGTTTTATTAATTGATTCTGGTAAAAAATTTTTATTAAAGACCAGCAGCGCTCTAGTATAATTAGGATTAAATAAATTGTTACTCGAAAAAGAAAACAGAACATTACGTGATGATATGAAGCTTGGACTGATTTTTGGTCTGCTTGGCGGGTATCTCAATGCTGCCGCGATTACTATTCTTTTTTATGAAATAGCGCCAATGTCAGCGAACTGGTCAGGCTTAGCTAAAGAAATTGGGAAATCTGATAACACAGGAATATTAACATTTATCTCTCTGATTTTTTGTTTTATTCTGGGAGCATATATTGGAGTCATATTAACAAAAAAATATGACGCTGGTTTTGTTGCTTTAGTTGAAGCATGTCTGCTCATATCAATCTCATTTATTTCAAAACAGAATATAATTGTGGCTATTGCCGCTGGTGGTTTTGCAACAGGAATGCAAAACGGTATGACATCTTATCTCTCGCATCATTCTGTAAGGACAACTCATCTCACAAGTACTATAACAGACATAGGAATATCTCTTGCAAGAAAGGATTATAAAGAAGCACTGGTTTTAGGTTCTAAAACTTTTCTTTATATATGCGGCGCAGTAGCAGGAGTTATTATTGTAAAAATATCAGGAAATATGGCATTTGCTTTTGGAGGTTTTTATCTGATTATGTTTTTAGCAGTAAAAACCATTAGATCAAGATATTGCATGCACAATACGCTTTACAAATAAATTAAGTTATGATAAGATTTTCTGTAAAAAATACGATAATTCAGTTAATTATATTATATCCACGTAAAATATGAAAGGGATTATACTTTGGAAGAAGATAAAATCCTCACTACAAAGCAATTAGCTGATTATATTAATCTGAATGAAAAAACAATTATTAAAATGGCTCAAAAAGGTGAATTGCCTGGTAAAAAAATTGCCAACCAGTGGCGGTTTTCACTTTCAGTTATTAATGAATATCTGCAGGACAATATTATAAAATCCAAAAACTACAATTTATCAAACTTAATTAAGTCAGAAGATAATATTATCCCATTCTCAAGATTAACAGACCAGTCATACATCAAAATGGATCTCAGTTCCGAAAAAATATCTGAAGTTCTTCTTGAGCTAGCTCTAATTGCTGAAAATGCAGGATTATCTCCTTCTGCAAAAACATTATACAAAAAACTGTTAGACAGGGAAGAGATGTTAAGTACAGCAATAGGTAATGGAATGGCAATACCTCATCCGCGAAATCCTGATGATAATTTGTTTAAAAAACAGAGTATAATAATTGCGCGTTCAAAAAACGGTGTTGATTTTAAGTCTCCAGATGGCGGAAAAGTCTACTTTTTTTTAATGCCTTGCGCTCCAGATGTCGTTCTGCATTTGAAACTGCTGACAAAAATTTCCAGACTACTTCATGTTGAAGGAATTATAAGCAGGTTTATGTCCGCTGAAACAAAAGACGATATAATCAGAATTTTATTGGAAGCAGAAAGAATACAATTAAAAACATAAATATAACCTGAAGCTAAATTTGTACTCTATAACACCAATAATAATATTCCCGCCTGTTAGATCATTACTAATCGCTAAATTATTTATATTACAATATTATTATATTTAAATAATATAATAGCTTTATATAACAATATTAACATATTTAAATATAATTTTTTATATTCTCCACAAGTATCTTAGAGCCCCAAAGAAAATCTAGTGTAAAATAAAATACGCTTGAGAAGATATATATTTTAGAGTAGAATTAACCTCAAGTATTTATCTTTTGAATTTTATTTTAATTTATCTATCAAAAGGAGAATATACAATGCTCTTACGTAAAGAACTTGAAGAACGTGAAGCAAATCTTTTAGCTCCTTATGCAATGACAAGTAGATTGTCACGTGGTAGAAAGTTTAAAGAAGAAGAACACATTGCTCGAAGCGCATTCCAGCGTGATAGAGACAGGATAATACATTGTAATGCTTTCAGAAAATTGGAATATAAAACACAGGTATTTGTTAATCACGAAGGTGACTATTACCGTACCAGATTAACACATACAATGGAAGTAGCTCAGATTGCGCGTACAATTTCCCGTATTCTCCATTTAAATGAAGATTTAACAGAAGCAATTGGATTAGCGCATGATCTCGGGCACACTCCTTTTGGCCATGCTGGAGAACGGACATTAAATGAACTAACAAAAGATAAAGGCGGATTTGAACATAACAGACAGAGCCTGAGAGTAGTAGAAGTTCTTGAAGAAAGATATCCTGATTTTCCAGGACTTAATCTCAGTTGGGAAGTCAGAGAGGGAATTATTAAACATACATCCTATCATGATTCTCCTTCCACAAGGGATTTCAATCCTTTTGAACGACCTACACTTGAAGCACAAGTTGTAGATATATCAGATGAGATTGCATATAATAATCATGACCTTGATGATGGATTAATGTCCGGACTTATTACTGAAGAAGATCTTCAGGAACTGGAATTATGGAATTTTTTTTATAAAAAAATTTATAAAAAATATCCCGGACTCAGCAAAGAAACAAGAAAATATCAGATAATTAAATCCATCATAAATACTCAGGTTTCAGATGTAGTTCAAGAGACAGAAAAAAATATTAATAAATATCATATTAAAAACATCAAACAGATAAGACAAGTGAAAGAAAACATTGTAAATTACAGTCCGCAAATGAAAAAGAAAAATACTCTTTTGAAAAAATTCCTTGTTGAAAATCTGTATAATCACTACCGAGTTGTGCGTATGACAAGAAAAGCTCAACGTTTTATACAGGCTTTATTTGAAACATATATAAATTATCCTGACCAGCTTCCATTTAATATTCAGGACAAATTAAAATCAGAATCTCTTAATCAGACAGTTCTTGATTATATTGCAGGTATGACAGACCGTTATGTTCTGGAAGAATATAAAAAATTATTTGATCCATATGAGAAAGTTTAATAAATTCATAAGTCAGGAGTTAAAAGTCGAGTTGAAAGGATTTTATGTGGGGAATCTCTTTCCTTAATCCAGCATTTCTATTTGGAATTCTGGCAGCAGGACTACCTTTACTAATTCATTTCCTTATTAAAAGAAAAGTTGTTAAAATACCATTTTCATTTTTTAAGCTTCTTGAGTCAGTAAGTCAAAAAAAATTGCAGCGTTTTAAATTAAGCAATATTCTTCTTCTTTTAATACGCATTATGATTATCTTTGTTTTATCAATTGCTTTATCAAAACCTTTTTTTAGAAATTATTCAGGAATATTCTTCTCTCAAGGTGAAGGATCAAGTCTTGTGATACTTATCGATAACTCTTACAGTATGTCTATGGTGGATACAAATATATCAAGACTGGAAAGAGCAAAGAATACAGCAAAAAGTATAATAAATCTCATGTCAGAACATGATGAAACAGTTATAATCCCTTTTTCAAATACAACAACTTCTTCTGCTTACAACTTTACCAGCAATAAAATCGAATTGTTTAATGATATAGATAAAATAAAAATTTCAAACTATACAACAAATGTCTCTTCCGGACTAAAACAAGCAAAAAGACCATTAAAAAAAGCTCATAATTCTGTTAAAAGAATAATTCTTTTAACAGATTTGCAGAAATCAGGCTGGCAATCAATTGAGCATGGAATAGTTTCTCCTGAAATAAAATTAAATATCATAAATGTAGGACAAAAAGATGCACCAAATCTGGCTGTTACAAAACTGGAGTTTCATAAAGAAGCAATAATAGGACAGATAACATCGTTCAATGCAATTGCTAAAAATTTTGGAAAAGAATCTATGCAAAACAAACTTCTAAGTCTTGTTATTAATGGACAAAAAGTTTTTAACCAGCAAGTCAGCCTTAAACCTCATGAGGAAATTAAATTGACTTTATATCACACATTTGCAAAACAAGGCATTCATTCTGGATATATCGAAATTAGCGATGATTTAATGTCTATAGATAACCGTTATTATTTTATTCTGGATGTAATAGATAAAATAAATATCTTAAGCGTAAGCGGCAAGAATGGGCCAACACCTGATAAAAATGAAACTTTCTATTTAAATATTGCATTAAATCCTGAAAATTCTTCTAATTCTATTTTCAGAGTTAAGGAAATTACACAGGATGAACTGGATAAAATCGAATTTTCGGATTTTGATA
>JACRDZ010000149.1 GCA_016212735.1 Candidatus Firestoneibacteriota bacterium
CTAATCATCTTTTTATCACGGGTAAGAAAAATCATTTCGCCAATAACTATAGGTTTAAGAAGATTAAATGGATAATCTTCTTTTATTATTGGACCTCCATCACTATCAGTTAATATAAGTTTTTCAACTTCATTGGGATTTCTAATTGTATATAAAATACAAATACTTCCACCTGTGGAATGTCCTAAAAGAATAACTTTAGAAATTTTCTGCTGGGACAAAAATTTTTTAAGTAATGTAATATAATTCTTTATTAAAGCAGCATCTCGAGGAGTATCAGAAAATCCAAAACCAGGCAAATCGATGGCAAAAACTTTGCGATCTTGAGATAATGATGGCATATTGTTTTCCCAGAATTTTGAAGACATACCTAATCCGTGTATTATTAAAATAGGTGTCTTGTTCCCATTTCCTGCAACTCTGAAAAATATATTTTGCCCATCTATATTTATTTTTTTACCTTCCTGTGAAAAAGCAATCTCTGGCAATAGTATTAATATTATAAGAAAAAAATAATTATATTTCATTTTTACTCCGAATATAATTAACGCCGTTTATAAATTAAAAAGCTACCAGTAAATAAAAATATTATATTCCCCAGCCAAGCGGAAAGAATAGGTAAAATAATACCGCTTTTTCCAAGTGAATAAAATATCTGATTTGTTCCCCAAAAAACAAATGCGAGTAAAATGCTTAAACCAAATTCTATACTCTTTGATCTGGATTCCTGTTTAAGTGCTACAGGAATTCCAAGTATAATAATAATAAAACATGAAAAAGGTACAGAAGTTTTAGCATACAAATCAGCAAGGTAATTATAATATTCTCTGCCAGAAATTCGTAATTTTTCAATATATATTTTAAGTTCCCAATAAGAAAAATCTGTTGGGGGACGTTGTCCCCATGATAAATCGTGAGGAGATGAGCTCAAGGGTAAATAACTGTTTTTAACAAATTTTTCTAGAGTAATATTTCCATTTTTTAAAATGCGCATATATCCTTCATTCATTTTCCATTTATTGTTTTCCCAATAAGCTTTGTTTGTATTAACTATTTGTATAAGTTCATTTTTTTCATTAAATATAAATAAAATTATATCATCTAAAACCTGTGAAGAGATATAAAACCTTTCAGCAAACAATAATTCTCCTTTATTTCCGCGATAAGCCATATTGGTTTGTATTTCATTTTCTGCAACAACTATTTTGCGAATTCGTTCATTATTTATTTTATCAGCCATGAAATTCGTATATGGCAGTACTGATTCGTTAAAAAGAAAAACAAAAATTCCTAAACAAAAAGCAAATATTAGAATAGGAGAAACTATTTTTAAAATGCTTATTCCTGAATTGCGTAAAGCAACGATTTCATTGTTTTTAACTAAATTCCCTAATGAAAAAATAGTAGCTAAAATTGCTGCCAGAGGGAGTATTTGTATAATTACAAAAGGAATTTTATAAAAATAAAAAAGTGAAATATCAGAAATTGATGCTTGTGAACTATAAAAAGTTCTTATCCTCTGAAGGATTTCAACAACTACAAAAATTAATACAAAACTTAAAATGCTGTATAGAAAAGGTCGAAGAAATTCTTTTATTATATATAAATATATAATTTTGATTTTAAACATTTTTTACTCCAATTTATTTTCTTTCAAAAATACCTGCATCATTAACAGCCAAAAAGAGCAAAAATATTCCGGAAATTGAAATTATAAAATTTGGGAACCAAATAGCCAGCCATGGAGTTACTTTATTGCTTTCACCAAGAGCTACACCGGTTATAAGAATTGCATAATAAATAATTATGAGAATTAAGCTTATTCCAAATCCAACGGATTTGCCGCTTTTTTTAATCATTACACCGAGAGGAATCCCAATTAAAGTAAAAGCAAGACATGCAAATGGTATAGATATTTTTTTATGCAATTCAACACGAAAAATGTTTTTTTCCGGTGGAAGAGCTTTTTCTATTTCTTTGTTTAATTCATCAATACTCATATCTCCTGTCGAGCGAGAAATTTTATTTGATAGAGTATTAGATAAATCAAGATTTATTGAATGATGTAAGAAATTTATTTTATAATAACGTTTATTAAATTTTTCTGAAAGCTGATGAATAGTTCCCTGATATAATCTAAAGCTAACTTTCATATTTTCTTTATCAGATAATAGAGTCCCAGATTTTGCAAATATCGCATTTTCAGGCTTATTGTTTTTAAAACGAATAATTTTAATATCCTTAAATAGAGAAGTTTTTGGTGTAAGATTTTCTATATATATTATGTATCCTGGGAAATCAGTAATAAATATTTTTTCTTTCATTGCAACCTGAGTCTTTTCATAAACTATTTTAAAATAAAGATCCCTGAAATTATTATTCCCCCATGGTAAAATTTTATCATTAAATAATACCATTAAACAACTTAGTAAAAAAGATACCAAAATAATTGGATTGGCAATTTTTAAGAGACTTATTCCTGCAGACTTAAGAGCTATAATTTCATTATTCTGAGCAAGTTTGCCATATGTCATAAGTATCCCTGTTAATACAGCCATAGGTATTGTAATTGCCAGAAAAGAAGGTAAAATGTATATAAAAAGCAGTAATACATCTTCTTTTGGAACACCTTTTGTAATGATTAAGTCCATTAATTCCATTGCTTGAAATATTATAAGCATGAAAGTAAAGAGGGCAACTCCCAAAAAAAATGAAGAAAAAAATTCCTTTAAAAGATAAAGATATAATTTTTTCAATGAATACTTCCTTTAATTTTAAAAGAGGTCATTTTATTTATTGTATTTTATTGTTTTTTATTACAGAATGCAAGTAAACTAATTAATAATATTAAAACAGAAGAATAAAAAAGCAGTTGTAAGATTTGAAATTAGTTTTAAGTCTTAAGTTTTTAGTTCTAAGTGTGAAGCTTTAATTCTTAAGTTTTAAACTTATAACTTATTACTTTAAACTTATAACTTTGAATTTCCTATATTTTAAATTTATTTTATAGCATATCGCTTAATTTTATATTGAAGTGTACGTAAGCTGATACCTAGAGCTTTAGAAGTCTTCTCCCGATGTCCTGAAAATTTATCCAGAGTTCTTCTTATCAATTCTATTTCCATTTTTTCCACAGTTAATTCTTGATATTCATTATTATTAGTATAAGGAATGTGTCCTCTAATAAGAATATTTGCAGGAAGATGAGATGGTTCAATTATATTATCAGGAATAATAACAACAAGACGTTCAATAATATTTTTTAATTCCCTAATATTTCCATGCCAGTAATATTCAACCATATATTTAAGTGCATCTTCTGATATTTTCTTCAGTTCACGTTTATATTTATCACAAAAATATTTTAAAAAATCTTCTATTAAAAGAGGTATATCACTTTGTCTTTCCCTGAGCGGGGGTAAATTAATAGGGACAACATTAAGTCTGTAATATAAATCTTCCCTGAATTTTCCCTCTAAAATCAATTCATCCAATTTAGTATTTGATGCAGCAATAAATCTTACTTCAATTTTTATATTTTCATTTCCTCCAACTCTTCGAAAAGTTTGTTCTTCAATAATTCTTAACAAATTCACCTGACTTTTTAAACTCATAGTACTTATTTCATCTAAAAAAAGCGTCCCCTGATTTGCCAGTTCAAATTTACCTATTTGCCGTGAAATAGCGCCTGTAAAGGATCCTTTCTCATGTCCAAACAGTTCGCTTTCTAATAAATTTTCTGGTATAGCTCCGCAATTTACAATAATAAAAGGATTCTCTTTTCGATTACTGTGATAATGAATAGAATGAGCAATAAGCTCCTTCCCTGTTCCACTTTCTCCCTGAATAAGAACAGTAGCATCGCTAAGAGCTATGTTTTTAATAATTGATAATATCTCCTGCATTCTCGGATGACTACTTATTATTTTTGGTGCTGATTTTGTTTTTTTAAAATCATATGAGGTATCTTTATGAGAAAAAATAATTTTTTTATGTTCTAAAGTATCTCTAATCAAAAGACGTATTTTTTTTATATCAATAGGTTTTGATATATAATCATATGCATTACTTTTTATTGCACAAACTGCATCTTCTATTGTTCCATACGCAGTCATAATAATTATTTCAGTATCAGGTGAATAGATTTTACTCTGTTCAAGTAAGTCCAGTCCTGTCATTCCTGGCATTCTAACATCAGTAATCATTACATCATATTTTGAAGACCTCAATTTTTCTAAAGCTTCAATTCCATTCTGTGCTATATCTATATTGTAATCTTCTTTTATTAAAGCTTCTCGAAGCCCTTCTCTTATATGAATTTCATCATCAACAATCAATATTTTTTCATACATTGATTTTATTCCCAGATAGAAAATATTTTAATATGTCTTATGAAATTTTTGGATTAAAAGATAAAAAAAAGAGCTCTTGCTTTTCCTCACGGAATTAGCAATGAGCTCTTTTGGAGGTAAAGCGAGGAGAGGAAAAACCTCGCTTCAGGGAACTTATTTAATATAAAACAGCTGTAGGATTAAAACGTTCAAATACTCTAACTAACTGTACTGTTAATAAAAGATATAAAGGTGTTGCTACTATCGCAATTATCATTTTTTGAGTAAATGGAGTATATTTTCCTTTTACATGATCTGTTCCTCTAATTCTCATAGATAAAGCAAAAACACTAAGAATTAACATTACCCCAGCAAATACAATTTTTAATATCTGAGCCATATTCTATAATCCTCCCTTCGAATCGAAATGAATCATTTTTTTTCTAAAATATAGCTGCAATGAATATGCCAAAAACTCAAATAATCATATAACACCTTGATAAATAAGTGTTTTTTTAATAAATTTAAAAAAACACAATATGAAAATTATTAAAAAAGTGCAAATATTGCATCTTTTTTATTTAAATAATTTACTTAAAAATATCTGGATATTAGCTAAATTAATTTAATAATATAATAAAACATAATAAAGATAAGCTTTTTATTATATTACATAAATAATGCAATAATTGCATGCAGTAATTGCATTGTTTTACCTCATCCACCCATCTACTCATTTACTATTTCTCCCCTAGATTCAAATCCTTGACTCCTTTTTGAACAACATTCAATTTCCTGTACTTCTAGTTATAAACAAAATAATTTTAATTTCACAAATATTTTGATATAATCATATAATTAATATTATACCCCTAACTTAAACTATAGTAAGTTGAAAGTATATTTTATGCCCAATAAATTGGGCAACTACAACATATTGTTTTGTAGTTGCTCGATTTATCGAGCTTAACTTAAAAAAGGAGAAAAATATGCGAATCCCTATTATTGCAGGTAACTGGAAAATGTTTAAAAAACAGAGTGAAGCAAAAGAATTAGTGCAGCAAATATTTAATTCTTTAAAAGAAATAAAAGGAGTTAAAATAATAGTAATTCCTCCTTTTACATCACTCAACATAGTTCAAAGTATAATAAAAAATTCTAGTATTAAACTTGGAGCACAAAATATGCATTGGAAAAACGAGGGAGCTTATACAGGTGAAATTTCACCTGTAATGCTTAGAGAAGCAGGATGTGAATTTGTTATTATAGGTCATTCAGAACGGAGGCAGTATTTTAACGAAACAGATGAAACAGTTAATAAAAAAATTAAATCTGCTCTTGAATCAGGATTAAAACCTATTTTTTGCATTGGGGAACATCTGTCCCAAAGAGAAGAAGGTAAGCATGAAGAAATCGTTAAAAAACAGATTGAAGAAGGACTGGCAGGGATAAACAATGATCAGATAAAAAATATTACAATTGCTTACGAACCAGTTTGGGCTATAGGTACAGGAAAAACTGCTACTCCGGAAATTGCAAATGCAATGCATAAGTTTATTAGAAATAAAATAGCAGGACTTTTCATCTCAGATATTGCAGAAAATATAATAATACTCTATGGCGGAAGTGTAAAACCTGAAAATACATCTTCACTTATGAATGAAAAAGATATAGATGGCGCATTAGTGGGAGGGGCAAGTTTAGATGGAGAATCATTTACTAATATTATAAAATCCTGTGCAATTGCATTTAAGTTTTATCAATAAGATGCCGATAAATTTTAGAGGACTTTTGCGTAATTTTGCTTATTTGAGTTAAGTTTAAAATAGAAAAACTTTAACTTCATTTATAAAGTAAAGGAAATATTTGTGAAGAGTAATTCAGAAAATAATGAAAACTATATAATACTCGAAAGCATAAAATGGATATTAAGACTTCGCTGGGGAATTCTGACAGTTTTAATTCTCCTGTTTTTAGGTTTACAAAAAGAACTGCAAAGTTTTTTAATTCTTAGTTTTATTGCAATTGCTTTAATTACTTCTATTTCCTTATTTCTTCTTCCAATGTTAAAAATGCAGAAAAAAAATCTGCAATTCTTTTTCTTTTTTCAGCTTATAGTTGATATTTCCCTTTTTTCTTTAAGTCTTAAATATTGTGTCAATTTTCAAAATATATTTTCTCTTATTTATCTTCTCCCCATAGTTATTTCTTCTCTGGTAATTTCTGTAAATATGGGATTAGCAATAGCTTCAGTCAGCAGTCTTATGTGTATATATATAATTACTCTATCAACTCCTACCTTAACTTCTTACCAGGTGACAGATATAGTTTTTAAATTGATTTTTTTCCATCTTGTAGCTTTCCTCTCTTCTTTTTTAAATGATATTAATATGAAACATAAAGTAGGTATTTTAGTTGATAAAAACAAAAAAGTTAAAGATGAACTGGGAGAAGCACAAAAACATATTATTGAAAGTAAAAAAGA
>JACRDZ010000151.1 GCA_016212735.1 Candidatus Firestoneibacteriota bacterium
ACTAAATATTATTATTTAAGCGACCCTTTAGAGTGGGTTTTATATCAAGGATATGTTACAGGAGGATGGTTTAAAATAATTGGGACTTATGATTATGGACCTGATTTATATAATACGGTTGGCGTTACAATAGATACAACCTGCTCAGTGGGTATAAATGAGTTATTAATGGATAAAAATGTAATTAATATTTATCCCAATCCAACTTCTGATATTTTATTTGTAGAGTATGCTTTTATTGATGGTTTTATTGAAGGAAATACCTTAATAATATATAATATGAAAGGCGAGAAAGTAAAAGAAGTTGAGGTAAAAGAGAAAATTGGATATACCGAAATACGGATAAGCGATTTGCCAAATGGCGTATATATAGTTTCACTTGGGGGAAACAAAGAATTCTCTGTAAAATTTACAGTTAACAAATAATTACAAAGAAGTGGCTGTCTGAAAAGTACAGCCTCTTTTTAATTTATTATGATAATGAAAACATTATTAATATTATTTGTTTCTGTAACATTATTAAATAATGTTATAAAAGGTCAGGTTTTTAATAATCTGTATGAACAAACAAATTCAATGATATTACCTTATCCACTTAAAATGGATTCGTGCTACATACTTAGCTCAAATGTATTAGGTATTGAAAATCGTGAATTTTTTATTAAACTCAACAAAAACGGTACTCTTTCACAATCAAGGGAATTTACTTTTCCTTATATCTTTTATGGTGGCGAGACACCTACTCTTTGTAAGGTTACAGGGAATATTTTTTTTTATTTTCATGCAACTCAAAATGGTTCTATTTTAATTGCAAAAATGAACACAAACCTTGATACAATTTGGACAGAATACTACGATGGCGGTGACAGTTTCCCAAATCTTATTAAAAGTGCATACTATGATTCAACTAATAATCGAATTATTGCCGGAGGAAGAACTTATCCATCTTTAAATAACAGCAATTATTGGTTGTTGGTACTATCTGCAATTGATGGTACAATTTTGAAAGATACTTCATTTTATATTTTAAATGATTATTACAATACAGTTTACAAAATTATACCTACTAATGACCACGGATATCTTTTAAGTGGACCCCAGGCAGGATATTGGTGTATATTAAAACTTGACAGCTTATTAAATAAACAATGGCATAAAGTTTATTATCGTTATGGAGGAGATGAGGTCAGTCTGTCTGTAACTCAACTACCCGACAGCGGTTATTTTTTAGCGGGCAGGTTCTGGCATCATCAATACCAAGACGATACTTATCAGGCAGGTATCATGCGGGTGGACAAAAACGGAAATGAAATGTGGAGAAAAAGATACGGATATATTGGTCCTAATTCATATTTTTCTGATGTTTTTCAATCAGATGGTAACTTTATAGCTGTTGGTGTAACAGACTCTATATATGTACATCCTGCAAGCGGTTATATGCTCAAAATTAACGAAAATGGCGATGAATTATGGCACAGATATTTTTATGCAGGAATGTTTCGTGAACTCAATAATAATATAGCGACCATTGTTACGCATACATTGCAAACAGATGATGGTGGTTTTTTTCTTGCAGGTCATTTTTTTGATCCTGATCAGTCACACACTGCAAATTTATATACTGCTTTTGCTATAAAAACCGATGCCAATGGCTGCGATGGTTTTGGTAGCTGCGATACAAATTTAAGAATAAAAGCACTAGTTACCTCTTATAACACAAAAGATACAGTATTCCAAAGAGACCCGTATTTGCAGCCAAGTATAGTAGATTCGCCAACATCAACTTATATATATAATCTTGATACGTTATGCACAGGAGAACGTCTTTTTTTCGAGTTTACCGTACTTGGAGGAATAGATTCAATGGAATATAATATTGATATTTATTGCGAAGACAAGAGTTTTCCTATACCTTATCCATATGGATATAAATTAAAAACATCTTTTTATAATGTAAAAAAAGGTACTAAATATTATTATTTAAGCGACCCTTTAGAGTGGGTTTTATATCAAGGATATGTTACAGGAGGAGGGTTTAAAATATTGGGGACTTATGATTATGGACCTGATTTATATAATACGGTTGGCGTTACAATAGATACTACCTGCACCGTAGGCATTAATGAGTTATTAATGGATAAAGATAAAATAAACGTTTACCCAAACCCCACAACATCAGGGTTAAACATTCAATTGCAAAGCGATGAGCCAATACAGGCAGAGGCAGGTATTTATAATATGTTAGGAGAGTTGGTTGTTGCTCGCACTTTAAAAAACGAATTAACACAGATAAATGTAATTAATTTGCCAGAAGGATTTTATACTGTAAAAGTAAAAGAAAAAAACGGCAGGGTGTTTTCAGGGTGGTTTGTAAAACAGAAGTAAAATTATATTAACATTATTGCAGTTTTTTCATTTTGTTTTACTGTAAAGTATATTTAGCAAATCTTTCAATTTATTTATCTCATAAGTAGGAGTACACTTTGTTTTTTTATTATTGGGATTAAACAAAACCTGTGAAATATTACATTTTTTTGCTCCTTCAATATCAGCTGATTCATCGTCGCCAATCATTAAACAGTTTTCGGATTTAACATTTAATTGCTCAAGTACATAATTATAAAATACTTCCGAGGGTTTCATTTGCCCTGCTTCTTCGCTTGTAAAAACACGCTCAACATATTTATCTAATTTACAATTCTTAACTTTAATATGCTGAACTTCTTTAAAGCCATTTGTTAAAATAAATTGCCTGTAATTTTTACTTAATATGGATAAAGTTTCTATAGCTCCGGGAAATAAATTTGTACTTTTCGAACTTAAATCAACATATATTTCACCTATTTTTCTGGCTAATTCTATATCATCGCAATTATATTGGAGAAAGGTATCGTAAAAGCGTTTATATCTTAGTAAGTCTTTTGAAATTTCCCCAATTCTGTATTTCTCCCATAACACTG
>JACRDZ010000150.1 GCA_016212735.1 Candidatus Firestoneibacteriota bacterium
CTCCACCTTTTTTTGCTTCCAGCATTACCTTAAAAACTCGCTGGTTATATGTTTTTATATCCCAACCTGAATGAAACTGCATAAATCCTAAACTTAATACGTAGACTTTATATTTTGAAGAAGTATCTCTTGTCATAAGAAAATTTTTTAGAATTCGTTCTCCAATTACTTTAGCTTCAGTAATATTTAAATCTGAGAGTATTATTGCAAACATATGTTCATTATATCTAAAAGCTGTATCAACATTTTTTCTGATATTATCTGTTAATATTTTAGTTAATTTTATTAAAATATCATCTTCTATTTTTTCCCCCATTAACTTAGCTATTTCTTTTTTCTGGTCAAGCTCAATTATACCAAGAAAAATCGGATAGTGCTGCCTCTCTGCTCTATCTACTTCTTTCTCAATTTGCTGGTAAAAATAAGCAAGATTATAAAGACCTGAAGTTGAATCTATAATTGTTAAATTGTCTATCTCTTTATTCTTTTCTTCTATTTTATTATTAGCCTGCCAGATTTTGTTAAGAAGAAATAATATTACAATTGTATTTATTAGTTTTGAAAAATATAAAAAAAGGATGCTGTATTTACTATTAAATTTAATATAATCCATCATCCATGGAAGAATTGCTAAAACAACAATAAAAAAGAATTGTATTTTATCAAAATTGCCTTTACTGGTTTTCCCCTGCATTAAGTTCTCCAGATTATTTTTAAAATCTATTTGTATCATTAGGTATACAAAGATTAATCGGCAAAAAAGCTCTTAGACTTAAGGAATAAAAGTACTTGCATGATGACATGCAGCAAAATGTCCTGTTTCCATCTCTTTTAATTCTGGTTCTTTTATTTTACATAATTCTTCTTTTTCTGGACACCGTGAATAAAATCTGCATCCGTCGGGAATATCTATCGGACTGGGGATATCTCCTTCGAGTATTTTTCTAACTTTTTTATATTCAGGATCAGGTATTGGAATAGATGCAAGAAGTGATTGTGTATATGGATGCAATGGTTTTTTATACAAACTCGAAGCTTCGGATATTTCCATTATCTTGCCAAGATACATTACAATAACATAATCACTGACGTATTGAATAATCCGCAGATCATGGGATATAAAAAGATATGTTAATTTAAGCTCTTCTGAAAGATCCAATAAAAGGTTAATAATCTGTGCCTGGATCGATACATCAATTGCTGATACTGGTTCATCTGCAATTACCAAATCAGGATTAAGAATAAGCGCTCTTGCTATGCCAATCCTTTGTCTCTGTCCGCCGCTGAATTCGTGTGGATATTTCTTCATGTGCCAGGAACCAAGTCCAACAGTATTCATCATTGATAATACTCGCTTATATCTTTCTTTTCTGTTGCTGTATAATTTATGTATTATTAACGGTTCACCAACAATTTCTTCCACTGTCATACGCGGATTAAGAGACCCATATGGATCTTGAAAAAAGATTTGCATTTTCTGGCATAATGTTCTCATCTCTGTTTCTGTTTTTTCCAGAATATCTTCTCCTTTATAAAGTATTTTACCGGAGGTAGCAGGAATAAGTCTTAATATGCTTTTGCCAACAGTTGTTTTTCCGCAGCCGCTTTCTCCAACAAGTCCAACAGTTTTACCTTTAGGAATTACAAAACTTATATCGTCTACAGCTTTTACAGTAATTATTTTTTTACTGAAAAAACCAGACGGCAGTGAATAATATGTTTTTAAATTTTTTACTTCAATAAGATTTTCCATATTTAATAATCCTAGAAGACTGCTTCAATAACATTTTCAAGACTACTTATCCCAAGTATTTTTATTTCTTTAAATTTATTATTTTGCAGATTTTTGTAATTAGTCTGCGGAATGATTATTTGAGAGAAACCCAGTTTAAAAGCTTCGTTTATACGATTTTCTGCTCTTATTATTCCTCTTATTTCCCCTGTAAGTCCAACTTCACCTGCTACAGCGATTCTTTCTTCACGCAGGGTTTTATTGCGAAAACTGGAAACAATAGATAAAGCAATTCCCAGGTCAACTGCTGGGTCGTCAATTTTAACTCCGCCAGGGACATTAACAAATATATCATAATTCCCAAGAGATAATCCCAATTTTTTTTCAAGTACCGCAATAATTAAAGCGAGCCTGTTATAATCCAGACCTTTAACCATTCTCTGCGGATACCCAAAATTTGTCGGAGAAAGCAAAGCTTGTAACTCGATTAATAGCGGTCTTGTTCCTTCAATAGTAGCTGCAACAATAGAACCAGGAGAAGACATCGGCCGTTCAGAGAGAAAAATTTCTGATGGATTTTCTACTTCTTTAAGCCCTTTTTCTCCCATCTCAAACATGCCCAATTCATTTACTGATCCAAATCTGTTTTTATATGCACGCAGAATTCTATAAATCTGATGTTCTTCTCCTTCAAAATAGAGAACAGTATCAACCATATGTTCAAGAATTTTTGGCCCTGCAAGATTCCCGTCTTTTGTAATATGCCCGACTATAATAGTTGTAATTCCGGAATTTTTGCTTAAATATAAAATATTTGCAGTACATTCTCTTATCTGAGATACACTTCCAGGAGCAGATGAAAGTGTGTTTTTATATAGGGTTTGAATTGAGTCTATTATCAAAATATCAGGTTTAAGTTTTATTACTTCCTGTTCAATTTCTTCCATTGCAGTTTCTGCCAATATATAGAAATTATCTGCATTAACTCCGATTCTTGCCGCTCGCATCTTTATCTGGATTAAAGATTCCTCTCCGCTTACATAAAGTACTTTCTTCCCCTGTTTTTCCAGACATAAACTAATCTGCAAAAGAAGCGTAGATTTCCCTATACCCGGTTCTCCTCCTAAAAGGATCAATGAGCCAGGGACAAACCCTCCTCCTAAAATGCGGTCGAATTCTTTTATATTTGTATAAAACCGTATATCTTCACAATCTTCAATTTCATTCAATTTATGCGGAACAGACTTATTTTCTTTTTTTAAAGTATGTCTGGATGTTCCAGCACTTAGAACTACTGTTTCTTCTACCATTGAACTCCATTTTCCGCATCCTGGACATTTCCCCTGCCATCGGATGGATTCAAATCCGCACTCCTGACAGAAAAAAGTTGTTTTCTCTTTTGCCATAAGATATCCTATTTTTCAGGAAGATCATCCTGCTACTATTTCTATCTGTTCAATATGGAAATCTGGATTGGATTGAATATCAATCTGTTTATCAAATTTTTTTTGTAATACTAATATCTGATCATAATCTTCTTCTAACAGACTTTTGGCAACTTCGCTATTTAATTTAACAATAATATTTTTACTTATTGCAGAAGAACATATTTTCTTTAGTCTGCGCAGTACTTCAAGACTGGTTGTAAGGAGCGATTTTACAGTCCCGCGTCCATTGCAATATGGACATGGCTGACAAAGCAAGCGGTTCAAACTTTGTTTAACTCTTTTTCGTGTCATCTCTACAAGTCCAAGATCCGTAAGCTGTAATATATTTGTACGTGCTCTGTCATTCTTTAAAAGAGATGTGAGTTTCTGTATAACTTTCTCTCTGTTTTCCTGCTTTTCCATATCAATAAAATCAATAATTATTATTCCTCCAACATCTCTGAGTCTTAACTGATAAGCTATTTCCTGAGCAGCTTCAAGATTTGTTTTTAACACTGTTTCTTCAAGACTTCGCTTACCGACATATTTGCCTGTATTAACATCTATAGATATAAGCGCTTCTGTTTCTTCAATAATAATATGTCCGCCGCATTTAAGTTTTACTTTTTTATCCAGAGCTTTCTGCATTTCTTCTTCTATCCCGTAAACTTCCCAGATTGGTTCTGGACGTGTATATAACTTAATATGCGACTTCAATTCCGGCATTAATGATTCAACAAAATTAATAATTTTATCATATTCCTCCTGTGAATCTACTATAAGTGAACTAACTTCCGGAGTAAAGGAGTCACGAATAACTTTGTATATAATTCCAAGATCTTCATGTATAAGACACGAGGCTGAGCATCTCGATGAATGGTGCTGGACTCTTTCCCATAGTTTAATAAGAAAATTCATATCATTTGCAAGTGCTTCTTCGTCAGTACTTTCTGCTACTGTTCTTACAATAATCCCCATACCAGAAGGTTTTATTTTTTTTATAATATCCCGCAGTCTTTCTCTTTCTTCTAAATTCTCTATTCTGCGTGATATGCCGATATGTTCAACCATAGGCATTAAAACAAGATACCTCCCGGGTAAAGTGATATGCGTGGTTACTCTTGCGCCTTTTTTTTCTATCGGTTCTTTTGTAATCTGGACAAGAATTTCCTGTCCCTTCTTAAGAATATCTTCAATCTGGAGATTTATCATTTTTCGTCTTGACGATGGCGTAGTTGAAAAATAATCGATTTCTTCGAGATCTTCCTGTCCCTCTGCATTCATAAACTCACGATATTCATCTATATCATTTGCAATATCAGAAACATACAGGAATGCATTGCGTGATAGTCCGATATCTACAAAAGCAGCTTGCATACCAGGTAATATATTATTTATTCTGCCTTTATATATATTCCCATTAATACGCGGCTCTCTTATTCTATCAATAAGTAGTTCGACAATTTGTTTATTTTCCATAATTGCTACTCTGACTTCACTTTTTTCTACATTAATAATAATTTCTTTTAACATATATTATCCTTCATCTACTCCCCAGCGATCTATTTGATATAAATACAATTTTGGAGAACCAAAAATCAGTAAATATTTTTTATCTTCCGATAATATTGGTTTCTCCGGATAACTATAATTTTTAACCAGATTTCCCTTGTAATCATAAAGATAAATCAAATGTTTATCACCAGAATTTTTCTCACCTAAAAAATATACAATAATGTAATCTTTTCCCATATATATTTCTGGGAATTCTTCTGTGTATTGTGGTAATGCTCTATCCCAGACTTCTTTCCCTGTTTTTAAATCTACTAGTTTCATAACATACTTTAAGGTATTTGCAATAAATAATTCCTGAAAATAAACTAAAAAATTATCATCATCTGTTAAATCTACTCCGCGTATCTGCTCTTCCTTTTCTAATTTTAATCTTTTTGAACCTGAAATACTATAAACATTTAAAATATATGGAGACTCTTTAGTCGTTATTACACAGGTACCTTTATTATTAATAACAACATATTTACTAATTTCACTGTCAACTTCTTCATCATAGATTTTAGTCCCGCTTTTACCTAAAACCTGGAATTTCTTTTTATTATATGCTACAAGATAATTGCCTAAAGGAGATATCTTTAAATTTTGTGCAGGGAAATTATATGTACTGTAAATGTCTCCTTTATCATTTATAAATTGTATATAACTTACCATTTCTTCACTATTCCCATGTGTAAAAACTATATAAGTTCCATCGGGAGCTATATATACATTATCAATATCTTTTTTTATTTTATATTGATCCCATATGATTTCATTTTTTAAGGCTTTACTATAAACAAACCGAAAATGATCTTTTAAATCCTTATTCTCTGTATGTCCAAGAAAATAACTGCCATCATGTGAAAATTCCGCTAATTTGTTTTTTAAATCTAAAGTAGATGTTTGATATCCATGGGATTCTATAAAAAATATATTATTTTTAAAAAATCCTTCATAATTTTGTTTACCAATAAATTTAAAAGGAAAACTTTCTATGCTTGAAGGAGAACTGAATTTATTTTTTACTACCTTGAGATTATTATCTGAAACTTCTGCTTCCCAGACAATATTTTGGTAGTTTCGGCTTTCTCCGCTATTCATACCATTGTCAAAGCCAAAAATACTTTTGCAAATTATCAGATTAAACCATATATATGCTGTTAATATTTTACGAACATAATTCATTTAATAATCCTTTATTCCGATTTTCATCTTTAAAAAATACTTCTTTTCGTTCAATTTTAATATTAATTAATTCATTTTGAGTAAAATTAAACATATATTTTAAAACATCTTTTGGGCGAAGTCCCTCTCCTCGACACAAAGATAGCCTTATATACAATAATACCATCTTTTTATCAGAAGGTAAAATAGAAAGATTAATAATTTCACGTTTTATTTCTATTCTTTTACACAAAGATTTTCTACCATTTTCAATTAAAATTTCATTTTTAGATAATAAGTTATCTATTCTATTCTTTATTTCTACTTCATCCATGCATATTTCTTTTGGAATCTTTACAATATATGAAGAAGCAATAATATCTTCCATCAGTGATTTCTCTGATTTACAATAATTAATCTCGATTATTGAAATATCCTCAGGTAATGCGAAGACAAGTTTTTCTTTAATAATATTTATATCTAATATTCTGGTAATTTTTATATCTAAATATTCGCTTATGCTTGTTGTCCCAACTGGTAGAACAGTACCAAATGAAAATAATATTTTTGGATTGAATCCATTTGAAAAAGCAACAGGAAGACCCGAACGTCTAAAAGCTCTGTCCCATAAACGCATAACACTAAGATGAGAAATATACTGCAGCTTCCCTGTTTTACTGTATTTAATACGTAAATTAAATTTATTCCCTTCTTTTTTCTGATCTGTTTCTTCTTTTTCCTGATTTCTGACTTCTGTATCCGGGGTCCGCACTTCAGTGGATTTCTTTACTTCTATCTTCTGACATATATTTTCCATGCCGCATATCTGACATACGTCATGGTGACAATTATTGCTTTTTTCACCAGAATAAGCTTTATTATATTCCTTTATTAGGAATTCCTTTGAAACACCAGTTGAAATATGTTCCCATGGTAATGTTGATTCTAATAATAGTTTTTGATTTGCATAAGAATTCATATTAAGTCCCTGTTCAATAAAAGCATTTTGCCAGACATCAAATCTGAAACATTTATCCCAGCTGTCAAATTTCGCACCATTTTCCCATGCTTTTTTTATTGCTATACTTATTTCTCTAGTTCCTCTTGCTAATACGGATTCCAAAAAACTCATTTCTACAGGCTGAAATTTAATATTATTATGAAAATACTGACGAAGATATTTCATCTTTTCACGCAATATTTCCATTTTTTCCTGTCCTAACCACTGAAAAGGCGTATGAGATTTTGGGATAAAAGGAGAAACTGTAATATTAATATTCACTCCTCCCCCGGAAGCTTTCTTTCCTGTTTTATACAATTCTTTAACTAAATCTCTTATTGCTGTTATATCTTCATCTTTTTCAGTTGGAAGTCCGATCATAAAATATAATTTTATACTTCTCCACCCATTTTTAAAAACACCTTCAATAGTACGAATCAGGTCTTCATCGGTTATACCTTTATTTATAACATCTCTAAGACGCTGAGTAGCTGCTTCAGGAGCAAAAGTCAATCCTGTTTTTCGGATGTTCTCTATAGCACGTGCAGTATCACTTGAAAAATTATCAAGTCTTTGAGACGGCAGTGCTAAAGAAACTTTTTGATCTTTAAAAATATAAATCAATTCTTTAACAAGACTTTCTAAACATGGGAAATCACCCGCACAAAGTGAAGCTAAAGAAAGTTCATCATAACCGGTATTTTTAATCAGTTCTTTTGCCATGTGTATAATATCCTTTTTTGTACGATGTCTTACAGGACGATAAATAATTCCTGCTTGACAGAAGCGGCATCCGCGACTGCATCCTCTGGAGATTTCCAGAATAGCTCTGTCGTGTACAATGGAAATATGAGGGACAAGAAATTTATTTGGATAACTTTTTTTATCAAGAATAGTAAAAATTCTTTTTTCAATTGTCTGAGGGACATATTCAAATAAAGGTGTAACAAAATTATCACTATTTTTAACAGTATAGAATTCCGGAATATAAACACCTTTAATTTTAACTAATTCACGGAGTACATCATGTCTATTGCTAAATTTCTCACGCCAATTTTTACAAATTTCAGCAATTTCAATGACAACTTCCTCTCCATCTCCTATTACAAAAGCATCGAAATAAAGATGCATTGGTTCAGGATTAAAAACACATGGACCGCCAGCTATTACAAGAGGATGTTTTTTTTCTCTTTCTCTGGAAAAAAGTGGTATTTTAGCAAGATCAAGCATATTAAGCACATTTGTATATCCAGTTTCATTCTGCAAAGTAAAACCAACTATATCAAACTGATTAATTGGTATGCATGATTCCAGACTGCATAGAGGTATATTCTGATTTCTTAAAATCGTCTCAAAATCCTGTGCAGGCGCATAAACTCTTTCTGCAGCAACACC
>JACRDZ010000148.1 GCA_016212735.1 Candidatus Firestoneibacteriota bacterium
CAAATGAGATAAAGAAATATCTCAATTATGGCTGCACGAAAGTGATTGAGACAGACATAGAAGATTGCTTTGGAACAATGCCAATCAATATTAATTTCTTTATCTATTATTTTATTCTCTCCTATTTCCAATGCATCAAATCTAATAAAATCATCAGTAATTTTTACTGCATTATTTTGATTATACAAACTTAATTCTATTTTCCCTTCTCCACACTTTACTTTCCCTTTATTTTCTATCTTAAATTTTACAATATTCGTTTCTTTCCAGATAGAAGGAAATATCGGTGTTATTTCAAGATATGTACCATAATATTCAAGTACTTTTGACTGTCCATATCCAATTCTATCTCCTTTTTCATTAAATACATTCGCTTCTATATAATATTTCCCTTTTAACCATGTGCTGTCTAAATAAAATTGCTGTTCTATCCTCCTTATCTCAGAACCTTCTATTTTATCTATTATATAATTATTTTCCCAATATTCCGCATTTAATTCATTCTTGAGTTTTATCTCTATTTTATTCGATGTTTGTGGTATAGGTAATGGATTGCTTATATTTATGCTTACATTTACCTCTTCCCCTGGTTGATATATTTCTTTATATAACTCCAATCCTATGTCTAACTTTGGAGCATAAACAATAATTCCTCTATATGCAAATGCTTTTTCAACATGTACATCCAATGTATCTGTCATTTGAAGTGGGCCCATATTAACTTCAATTCTTTTTTCTCCTTTTGCAGGGATTTCTACTCCCCCTATATTAGTAACTGCATTTGTACGATGCCACCTAAAATAACAAATTTCTTTCCTGTCTTCATCACTTAAATTCCGAATAATGACTGTAAAGATACCTGTCTCTCCTGCTAAATATTCTTCCTTATCTGACTGAACTGATAGAGTTATTTTTGGTGTCTCATAATCAAGAGCCAGTTTCTTCCTTACTGCAAAACTTCGTGCCCAATCATCAGTAACAAGTGTAGAATCCTGTACAATCAAAGAATATCCCGCACCCCACACTCCCAATTGTGCTGTCGAATCCAATGTTATATTTATACTCTCCTATGTCTCTTCTTTTGGTGCTATTGTTAATGGAAATATCCCATTTTCCATACTGACACTGTTCACTGACACTGACACTGATTTTCTATCAGGCGTATTTACCCACACTCTTGCATAGTATGTTGTATCAAGGCTGGTATTCTTTATTGTTATCGGCCCAAGTGTAATCTGCTTCGGTTCATATATTTGTATCTGTGTTGTGTCTGCCTGTACAGACGCAAAATTTTGCGTCTCTACTTCTGCCTTCTGTATTATTACATCCGCCATCATATCCGGATTCATCATCCAATTTATTGTATCCCTGATAATTTTATTATCATCTCCTAATTGTCCATGTGAATTTCCATAATCACTGTAGGCATTTGTTACTACTACATATCCGCCATTATGTGATATTGAAGTTGTATCTATGTTATATATAATATATCCAGGCATCCAGTTCTTATTTCTGATAAAGACCTGTTTGCTCATCTTCGGCCAATCCTGAATATACCCATCAATTGCAATTGTTAATTCTGTTTTATCCATCCCTGCAACTACAGGATGATACTCTCCTATATGCACACTTCTATCCCAGCAGCTTTCATCTTGAATATACCCCGCACAATTTATCCCATCTCCTTCCGGAACAGACAAAATTTTATAATTCTCTCCAAACGGCTGAGTAAAACATATTATATTTCCCCCTGCTTTTACATACTCTTTCAATATATCTTTTAATTGATAATTCTCTTCTATTCCATATAATCCTCCTGTGGGAATTATCAATATTTTTATATCTTCTAATTCTTTGTATCCTGCGTTTACTTCTAATATCCCTACTTCTAACTTCAGTTTCTCTGTCATAAATTTTATCGCTTCTTCGGCAAATCCATTATTCAGTATTTTAATTTTACTCCTCTCTGTTACTTGCTCCCAACTACTCCCTGTTGCCTGATTCCCTGCAATCGCTTCTGTTTCATCAACTATCAAATTCCCTGGCGAAGGTGCAGGAACAGTTATGTATATACTATGATTTGTATCCGGTCCGGGTTCATATTTTACTGTACCAGGATTAATATCTATTGTATTTCCAAACAAATCATAACCCTGTATCCTAAAATTATACTTCCCTGATATCTTTGGCCATTTTTCTATTCCCTGCAGGTTTCCAAAGGCATTATATATATTTTTATAATATTTTATATATCCCTCCCAATTATTTGTCTCTTTTTCTAATATTCCACCATCTAAGGGATTCGTATTCTTATTACCAGTATCTGTCCAAGCTTACGTCCACACCTCCCATATTATCACTAAATCTTAGATTCACCCGGGCAGCTATATCTCTAATTATCTTCCTTTTGTTCTCTTCAGGTATTATTGTTAGTTCACGTTTCCAGATCCCATTTAAATATTGAGGTTCTCCCCATTCACCACGATATATAGGATTATCTGTATCCCAATAATATCCCGTCTTCCCCAATCTCATTTGCACTACATCAATTTTCTCTAAATATGGCACACTAATAATAAATTCATCTGAAGCAGCAGGACTTTCATTAAAATCCTTATCCTGTACTAAAACATATAAAGTATGTTCCCCGTCTGTTGGAAATTTACCATTTCTTAACTTCCCATCCCATGTGAAACTATATTCCCCTTTCCATGGCAGATCATTACTTTCCGTTGATGGCTGTAATTCAAAATCTATATCTATTTTTACAAGCTTGTCTGAAAAATAGTCGGGTGACGGTGGTACACCCATCTGTGGAGGAATTACGAATGGCTCATCTATGGTTATATATATATTTACTTTTTGTGTCCTGTTCTCTAATATTTTAAAACTAATTTTGTTGCCAACCACAAGATCAATTTTTGGTACTCCTGCTGATGCAGAAGCAATCTTTAAATCTTTTACCAGTGGTGGAAGTGATTTTGATACTGCCATTAGCATGCCTGCTGTGAATGATACTGCTTCGTTTAGCTGATCAGGTATTATATCCGCACTTTTTTTATCTAAATCCATATAAATGTATATATCCGTATAACCTCCGAATAATAGAGCTGGTCCGCCGTATCTGCCCCAACCCTTTAATGCATCATCCTTTGCCTTCTCTGGATCAGGAAAGAACGATTGTCCCGAGTATTTCCATGTTGAATTCGTATTCTCAATCCAGAATTGTAATCCTCTGTATTCCTCAAAAAAACCATTTGATGGATATTTCCAATAGGGAAGCTGGGATTGGGTATAACGGATGGGGCTTACTCTTGGTCTTTTATCATTAAAATAGTAATAAGTTGGATCTATATCAATATTATACACCATTCCTCCACTTGGTCTTTGTATCCATGCTTCGTTTTCAAATTTATCTGTAATCCCATGACTTACATTTGCTGCATGTGGCGGAACACATTGATCTTCTACAAGATGACACATTAATCCTATATAATAATATGCGGATTTGTCACCTAAAAAATTAAACTTTGTGTATTTTTCTGTAACGCCATACCACCATTTTGGAAATGGTCCGCCATTAAATTTTATTGCATCTGGATTTCCAACATAAAATATTTCAGGATCACTATATTTACCGTGTGCTCCTGCATCGTTGGTAAGCCCTGAACTCCAGTTTATTATGTCATCTTTAAAATATTTTTTAATATCAGGATATTCGGCATCTGATAAAAGTGATATTGCTTTCTCAGTAATTGCATAATGCGTACTTAGCCCTATTTCTGCAATCTCTGATCTCCATGCATAAAGTGAATATGTAAAGAATATTATAATTAAAATATTAATTATGATTATTTTTAATATCTGTTTCATTTTTTTCTTTCCTCATACATTTTTTTCTCATATTCATCTAATCGTTTCATTTCTTCAATATCATCAGGATTAACGAAATCATATGTTTTCCCTGTTATATTTTTTAATGCAGCCCAAGCACTTCCCCTAACATTTCCATCCCCATCACTTCTCATTGCCTCTTCCAGATATGGCACTGCTTCGACTGCTTTGTGTTCTCCTAAGAGTCGTGATGCATCCATTCTTAAAGGAAAAGCACGACTCTTTCTCAAAATATTAACTTGAGTTTGGCAAATTTATACCGTAATTTTTAACATATTTGGCAAAATCATTAATGAATCATTAGAAAAAGAATTACGAAAATGAAAAATCTTTTGCCTGAAACTTTTATGTTTTCCATTGTCGGACAAAACAATAATGTTGTAAGCAATCGCAATCAGTGTCCAGTGTTTTTGAACACTGTGGCGAGAGCGCACAAATATTTCTCTGAAACCAAGATGCTGTTTAATATCTTTATGGAAAAATTCAATCATAAAACGCTTACTGTAAAGCTTTACCATTTTTCTTATGCTAAGTTTAAGGTTGTTGCTAATATAAAAAGTCGTCTTATTTTTATACTTACAAATAAAAAGAAGTACATCTCCGACTTTTGGCAAATAAACAATTTGTTTTGCTACTTTAAAACATTTCTTCCTGGAAAGACGGACAATTTCATATTTTGTTCGTCCCTTTGCCAGGTGACGAACCCGTGTCTTTCTTCCAGCAACGATTATTTTTCTGTTTCTCTTTATAGCTGCAACAAATATCCATTTTGCTTCAATAATTTTTCCCAAAATAGGAACGCATGTATACCATGCATCCATAAGTACTATCAAAGGTTTAGAAATATATTTTTTTGTTTCATCAATAATCTCAGATGCGAGATGCACTTTACTCTTAAAATTATCAGGGCAACTTTTTTTAGAATAATATCCTTTTATAGCCCATGCAAATTGCTGTGTACTTGTTTTGATTATTGCTGTTACTGCACACAAACCTTTTACAAAACCATCGGCTCCATGATGAACGCCTATGCCCTCTATTTTTTCACCTTTTCGAGGACACGGAGTATCATCAATAGCCATAATAATTTCTCCGTCTTCTATCGACTTTGCAATCAACTCCTGATTTGTTTTTTCAAGTTCATCGGTTTTCTTAACCGAATTTTTTATAAAATGGTGCAGACCATCTTTCCTGCCACCAGAATATTTATTCGCTATTTCACTAATGGATCGAAATTTAATAAGACAAATAAGACCTATAATATAAACCAAAAAGTGTTTTCTTTGCGGCTTTGTTAAAATATTCAAGAAACAAGCCGTGTATACCGATACTTTCTTTGGAACTTTGTTCCACATAGCTTCCATGCCTCCCTTTATATTGGATTATAAAGGAAATATCGGCATGGAAGCTTTTGTTTTTATATCTATTTTTTAAAATTTGCCAAACTCAAGTAATAATTTAAAGTATTATTACATAGAAAATTCGTATATAGCAATACCCAAAGAATATTTAGAACAGAAAGATAAAAATTTTAGTACGTTTGCAGACGTAAAAAACAAATTAAAAACCAATTTAAAATATAATGAATGGAAAAATAATAATATTTTAACAAAAGATATAAAAAATACAGGAAGCCTTGTTGCGCTCTGGTCAGGCGTGATGGATAAAACAGCAGGTTACGACCTAATTCCGCGCACCATAGAATATTCGGCAGGCTTGATGAAGTTATGGTACGATGTAGTGAATGAGCCGCCGTGGGTGAAGGAAGTGGAGGTGATAGATGTAAATAACACAATAAATGATATAGATAAAATATACTGGGCAGAATGGGTGGAAGAGAAAGATAAAGACGGGAAGAGGATAAGGAAGCTGTATCCA
>JACRDZ010000163.1 GCA_016212735.1 Candidatus Firestoneibacteriota bacterium
AATGATGAAGGCAGCCGATCCAGTAAATCACCGCACCATGAGCCCATAAAAGCTCCTACAATAATTGTTGCAGCACCGCACCAGATAAGCATCCAGAATACATCTGCTTCCTCATTTTCAAATTTATATTTTTTAACCAGCCAATAACATAGAACTACCTGAACAATTCCGTAAACAGCATCTGAAAGAGCCATTCCGAAAATAAAAGCAAAAAAAATTGCGATAAGAGGGGTTGGGTCTTTTTCATAATAATTCGGCATACCATATAATCTTACAATAGTTTCAAAAGGTTTAAATATGCGATTGTTATTAAGAGAAATAGGGACATTTTCTTCAGGTTCCGGGTCTTTTTTTGCAATAAATATTTCATCAGTTAAGCAATTAAGATTTTTGATTAAGCGCTCTTCATCGTTTTCTTTTATCCATCCTTTAATTATTACAGTATGTTCGGTATTCCCAAAATTGTTTTGCACAGCAAAACGTTTTTTTATACTTTGATAATGGTCATATAGAAGCATTATTTTAATACGATAAATAGATTTTGAAATTTTTTTAGAATAAATTTCTTCTATATTTTTATCTATTTCAATAATTCTTTCTGACAGTTTGTTAATTGCATTACTGACTGTATCATCTGGATTTGTCAATGCGAATTTTACAGGAAGGATAGAATACGTTTTAAATATTTTTTCTATACGTTCTTTATAAGATTTTAATCCGAGCAGAATACAATAAATTTCTTTTTTTTCTTCCTGTACTTTTTCCAATACAAAAGTACCTTCTGTTTCTTCTTTAAGAATATTTTCAAATTTATCGTAAATAGGAGAAGGTATCTGTAAGAAAAAGACAAAAGTATTTAAAGTATCATGAATATCAATAAGAACATCTTTCAAATCTTTCCATGGCAAAAAAGTGCTTATTAATTTTAAAATATTACTTTTTTCATTATTTAATTCATTAGTTCTTTCTTCTTCAAGTTTACATTCTTCAAATAAAGATTTGAAATCAAAATAGCTTGTTTCTTTTTCGAAAAAGTCAAAACTAACAGAAGTTTTTCCACCAACCATACTCTGTATAAAGCTCTTCTCTTCACTTGAATGAACAGGAAGATAATTTAATAAATATTGTAATTTCAGAATATTTTCTTCTAATTCACAAGAAGAAGATTCTTTATCATCCTCTGTATAAGGTACTAAAAATGAGGTTAATTCTGAATTATTTTGCTCTTCAAAAATATTTGTAATTTGCATTATACTTAATTTCTGAAGAGTATCTGTAATCTGCTCTAACCTGGTTTTATAACTTAATATATAAATTTTTTTCATTTTTACAATTGCCATAAAATTTCCTAATTCAAAACTTTTGACATTATAAGCGATACAGCTTCTTCCATATACGGTTTTATCTTTTGATTTAGTTCTTGCCGTTCTTTATCTGCTTTTATTTTTCTTTGTACTAACTCATTAGCAATTATTTCTTTTTCATCAATCAATTGTCCTTCATATTGTCTGACAATTTCATGTATGTTTTGTTCTATATGTTTCTTAGACTGATTTTGCACTGTTTTTATTTTTAATTGAGACTTTTCACGTTTAGATTCTACTTGATTAATACATTCTTCTTCAACTTTTTTTATATCATTAATTATCTCTGTTATCAAGATATAATCCTCCTATATTAGCCTTTAATTACACCAACAGGTTTTAATCTGGCAACTTTTTTAGAAATACCTGCACCATGAACTATATCAACTATTTTATTCACATCTTTATACGCATATGTTGCTTCTTCACCTATTGTTTTCTTTTCTCTTGCAACAAGGTATATATTCTTTTCTTCCATATCTTTAATTATGGATTGTGAATCCTTCTGTTTTAATGCACTTGTACGACTCATTAATCGTCCTGCTCCATGACATGTTGATCCAAAAGTCTCTTCCATAGCTTTTTTTGTACCTACAAGTATATATGAATTTCTTCCCATATCTCCTGGTATAAGTACAGGTTGTCCAATATTTTTATATAATAAAGGAATCCTTGTATCTTCTGGACCAAAAGCTCTTGTTGCTCCTTTGCGATGAATACAAAGATTAAGTTTCTCACTATTTACAATATGTTCTTCAATTTTTGCAATATTATGAGAAACATCATATAGAACTTTTATATTCAGATCACGCGGACTAATATTTAAAACTTGAATAAATGATTCCTTTATCCAGTGGGTTATACACTGCCGATTAGCCCAGGCATAATTTGCAGCACATGCCATTGCCCCAAAATAAGACTGCCCTTCATTAGATTTGACATAGGCACAAGCTAGTTGCCTGTCTGGCAAAGATATTTTCTGTTTTATACTTGCTTCATGCATAACGCGAATATAATCGTCGCATACCTGATAACCTAACCCTCTTGATCCTGTGTGAAGCATAACCAGAACCTGTGAAAGATTTAGGCCAAGCACATTCGCAGCATCCTCATCATAAATTTCTTCCACATATTGAATCTCAATAAAATGATTCCCTGCACCAAGAGTTCCCAATTGTGATAAACCGCGTTCTTTTGCCCGAGCGCTTACATTATCAGGGTTTGCTTTGTCCATTGCGCCGTTTTCTTCAATAAAATCCAGATCCAGAGGCTCACCATAACCGTTTTGTACTGCCCATCCGGCTCCCTGAGCAAGAACTTTTTCTTCTTCTTTTTTGTTTAAACGTATTTTACCATGTTCTCCAACTCCGCAGGGAATATTGCTAAAAAGCTTATGAGTTAGTTCATGAGTTTTATTTTTAATTTCGTCATAATTCAATCCGGTTTTTATAACGCGAACTCCGCAGTTTATATCATATCCTACACCTCCCGGAGAAATAACTCCTGTATCCATCCTGGTAGCTGCTACTCCTCCGATAGGAAAACCGTATCCCCAATGGATGTCAGGCATTGCAAGAGAATAAGATACTATACCCGGCAGATGAGCGACATTTTTTACCTGTGCCAGAACATTTTCTTTCTCTATATAATCAATAAAAATTTCATCAGTAAATATTAATCCCCGCACAAGCATATTTTCATGACGAGGTATTTCCCATCTGTATTTGTCAATTTTAATTAGCTTTTCCATATGTTCCCAATTTTAAAATAAAAGAAAAAATAAAAGATAGGAAATTATAAAACACATTATAAAAATTGTAAATAAAAATTATTTTAAACCTATAGGTCGGATGATAAGATATTTAAGCGCCATCAATTCCTTTAGTATAGCGTATAGTTTACGAAAAATAAATCTCCTTTAGCTCTTGTGAATATATACCTTCTTTTTCGTAAATAATAAGAGGCTTCATTATTTCAGGTATTTTCTTGCCTTTTTTTAAGCATTCAACCAATACGAATTTAGCTCTTTCATTAACATTCGGATGAACAAAACGTATTCTGCTGATATGAAATCTATAATGCTCCAGCTGAGAAAACAATTCAAAAATTCTCTGAGGTTTATAAACAATAAAAAATCTTCCATCATCTTTTAGTAAATAATATGCTGTTTTTACCAGATCTTCTAATGTACATGCTATTTCATGACGGGCAATTGCCTGTGTTCGATCAGGATTAATATTTCCTTCTCCAACAGGATGATAAGGTGGATTACTAATTACAACATTAAAACTATGTACGGGAAACCTATCTTTAATTTTTTTTAAATCATCATTTATTATGGAAATATGAGGTTCAAGATTGTTCAGTTCTATACTTCTTTGAGCCATAAGAGATATATCTCTAAGTATTTCTACTCCTGTAATATGACAGTTTTTTAAATATGTTATAATAATTAACGGGATAATTGCACTTCCTGTTCCAAGGTCAATTATTTTATCACCTTCCTGTAATCTGCAAAAATTTGCCAGAAGAACTGAATCTAATGAAAATCGAAATCCCTTTTTTTTCTGAATAATTTTATATTGATTTTTTGTTAAAAGGTCAACGCATTCATCTTCATAAATTTTTACAGGTTTCATAATTAACCTTATAAACTAAAGCGTTCCAAAATAGTTTTAATCAAACTCGAAGTTGAACGGTTTTTAACTAAAGGGATTGTAATTATCTTCCCGCCCTGTTCTTTAACAATATCAGCGCCTAAAATATCTTTCTTTTTATAATCTGCTCCTTTAACTAAAATATCAGGCAACAGCATTGAAATTGTTTTAATAGGATTATCTTCTTTGAAAATTACTATATAATCAACAAATTCCAGACACGCAAGTGCAAAAGCTCTTTCCTTTTCTGAAAAAATAGGCCTTTTATCGCCTTTTATTCTTCTGACTGAAGCATCACTATTTAATCCT
>JACRDZ010000152.1 GCA_016212735.1 Candidatus Firestoneibacteriota bacterium
ACAGGATTTACATTTACACCTGGAGATGTTGTTGATTTGAGAGAAAAAATAAAATTATTATTATTTAATAAGACTCTAATTTCCATAATGGGGAAAAATGCAAGAAAAATAGTTGAAGAAGAATTGAATCAGGAAAAATATTATAATACTTTAATGATGTATTACAAAGAGATAATAGAAAAGCATAAAAAATAATAAAGGAATAATAAAAAATGCAAAATCAAGTATCATTACCTAAAGAAATATGCGTCATACTTACTTATAGATGCAATGCAAAATGCAATATGTGTAATGTCTGGCACTATCCTACAAAGTCAGTTGATGAAATTACACCGGAACATATTAATAAATTACCAGAAGGGCTGAGATTTATAAACATAACTGGTGGTGAACCTTTCATCAGGCAGGATATTACAGAAATTATTGGAATTTTGCGGAAAAAAACAAAACGTATTGTAATAAGTACAAATGGGTTTTTTACTGATAGAATAATTGAGTTATGTAGAAAATATCCTGATCTGGGAATAAGAATAAGTATTGAAGGGCTTCCAAAAACCAACGATGCAATCAGAGGAATTCCAGACGGTTTTGACAGAGGTCTCAGAACACTCCTTATATTACGAAAAATGGGGATTAAAGATATTGGATTTGGCATTACTGTTCAGGATATGAATTGTAAAGATCTGGGGCTGCTTTATGAACTGTCAAATGTACTTGGATATGAATTTGCAACAGCAGCTTTGCATAATTCACACTACTTTCATAAGCTTGATAATCGCATTGAAAATAAAGATATGGTATGCGGAGAATTTTCAAAGCTTATAACAGAATTATTAAAATCAAATTCCGTAAAGAAATGGTTCAGAGCATATTTAAATTATGGATTAATAAATTATATTTATGGCGGAAAAAGATTTATAAAATGTGAAATGGGCACAGAAGCATGTTTTTTAGACCCTTCTGGAGATATTCTACCATGTAATGGTATGGATCTTAAAGATTCTATGGGAAATATTAAAGAACAAACATTTAATGATATCTGGAATAGTGAACAGGCTTTTGAAGTTCGCAAGAAAGTTGAATCATGTAATAAACAATGCTGGATGACTGGTAATGCAGTTCCTGTTATGAAAAAACACATAAATATACCTGCTAAATGGGTTTTAAAAAATAAACTTCGAATTATAATGAATAAAGAACCAAATTTATGCTTTCCAGACAAACATACATGAATATGAAATTCCAAAAATACATTTCGAGGCAAAGTAATACAGTAACGCTTCATTACTTGACAGATTCCTTACCATATTGTATGTTATTTATCAGGAGGTGATTATTATGTTGTGTAAAAAAACCTTTAAAAATCAAATTACTTTACCCAAAAAGATTATAGCGAATTTTGGAAATGTTGAATATTTTGATATCCAATCTGAAGAAAATAAAATTATTCTGTATCCAGTAATGATTAATACAATGACAGATATTTCTCTTTCTAGAATTAGAGAAAAAATTTCTTCTTTAGGTTTAACAGAAAAAGATATGGAATCAGCTATTAAATGGGCAAGGAAAAATAAATGATGGGTCAGCCAAGAATAGTGATGGATACTAATGTATTTATTTCAGCAATACTTTTTAAAGGTGTTGCAAATAAGTTAGTTTATTTATGGCAAAACAATAAAATATTTTTTTTAATGTCTAAAGAAATTTTAGAGGAATATATCAGAGTATTATCCTATCCAAAATTTGCGTTAACTGATGAAGAAATAAAATATCTTATTGAAAAAGAAGTTATTCCTTTTATTCAGCCAATAAAGATAAAAACAAAAATTAATATAGTTGAAAATGATTCAACCGATAATAAATTTGTTTCACTTGCATTAGATGGACATGCAAAATATATTATAAGTGGCGATAAACATTTGCTTGAGTTAAAAAAATATCAACAAATTGAAATAGTTTCGATAAAAAAATATTTAGAAATTCAAGATATTTAAAAAAATCTTATATGATATATAACAGTATAAAAATAGCAGTAACAGGAACACGTGGTTTTCCTGATATACAGGGTGGAGTAGAAACACATTGTGAACAATTATATCCAGGTCTGGTTAAACTTGGATGTGATGTTACAGTATTTACCAGAAAACCTTACATAACTTCAAATATAAATATATATAATGGCGTTAAATTAATATCAATAGATTGTCCTAAAAATAAATTTCTTGAAGCACTTGTACATACATTTAGAAGTATATTAGAAGCAAAAAAAATAAATCCGGATATTCTGCATATTCATGCAATTGGGCCGTCATTATTTGCATTATTAGCAAGAGTTCTTGGGATGAATGTAGTTGTAACAAATCACGGTCCTGACTATAAAAGAAAAAAATGGACTCTGCCAGCTAAATTTTTTTTAAAGTTTTGTGAGATGATAGGAGTGTTATTTGCAAATGAAATTATAGCTATAACATCTGATATTTCCAATAATATTAAATTGAGTTATGGTAAAAACTCTGTTATTATACCCAATGGGGTAAATATACCCTGTTATCTGGAGACAGAAGAGGTTTTAAAAAAATTTGATATAGAAAAAGGGAAATATATTCTGACAGTGGGAAGGTTTGTCCCTGAAAAAGGATTTATTGACTTAATTGAAGTTTTTAATAGTAGTGAGTATAATAACTGGAAACTGGTTATTGCTGGAAATGCTGACCATGAAGATAAATATAGTTTAAATCTAAAGGCAGAAGCGAATAAAAATAGTAATATTATTTTAACAGGGTTTCTAACAGGGGAATCTTTACAGGAAATATACAGTCATGCAGGGCTTTTTGTTTTACCTTCGTATTATGAAGGATTACCTATAGTTTTACTTGAAGCTATGAGCTATGGTTTATCATGTATAGCTTCTAATATACCAGCTAATAAAAACATAGAATTAAGTGAGGATAGATTTTTTAAATCAGGAGATATTAAAACACTTGAAATAAAAATAAAAAAGTTTATAGATAATCCTTTAAGCGATGAAGAAAGAAAAAAGCAGATAAATATGATAGCTGAAAGGTATGATTGGGAGAAAATAGCAAATAAAACGCTGGATGTATATGTAAAAGTACTAAGGGCTCAAGCAAAAATAACTTGAACATTTTAGCTTGTTCTTTTGGACGCTAACTTCGTTGTAACCTCAGTTACATAGCTTATTTATTGCTATGCTCCTTCGGTTACGCCTCGTTATCGTTCAAAATTCCAGCGCTAAAATTGTCCAATTTATTTTTGCTTGAGCCCTAAAGGGGAAAACTTAAATGAAAATAATAAATCAAAGAAAAACAAAGTCAGTTGTTACAGTTTTAGTTATCTGTATTTTGGAATTATTACTTAATATAAATATAAAAGCGCAAAATATTGGTTCAAGCAGTAATTTCAAAGGTGTTGCATGGACATCAATTGGGCCTGGATGCGGTGGAGGATATCTTTCTGCTTTAGCTATTGTATCAAAAGGTCAGTCTTATCCAAGAATGATTTATGCCGGCAGTAACGAAGGTGGTTTTTATAAATCAATTGATGATGGAACGTCATGGCAGATATTAAATAATGGACTTAAGAATTATGATGTTGAAGTTATAGTTTACAATCCTCAAAATCCTGATATCATTTATATTGCTACTTCTGGTGGTATTTATAAAACTACTAATGGCGGTATGGACTGGGCATTACAAAGAACGGGTTTCCCCTCAATTGTTCAATATTCATATAGTGCTCCAGTTTCTACGTTGATAATGGATCCGAATGACCCTAATATTTTATATGCTGGGATTGGAAAATGGAATGAAGACGATATTATGAATGACTATAGAAAAGGTATAATTTATAAAAGCACAGATGCAGGTGAAAAATGGGCAATAGTTAATATTGGAGCGAATAATCTTGATCCCAAATCTTCGATTATGAAATTAGCAATTGATAAACAAAACTCAAATATAATATATGCAGCTACTGATAAAGGGTTATACAAATCAGCAGATACCGGGGTTAATTGGATTCTTAAAAATAATGGGTTGCCGAATTTTCAGGGAGAGAATCTTGTTTTTGTAAAAAATGTCGTAATTGATCCATTAAATTCAAATATTATCTATGTTGTATTATATTCCAAACCAAACACTCTACCATGGCAGGGTGGAGTTTATAAAAGTATTGATGCCGGGGAAAATTGGCAGGCAATAAATAGTAGTCTGGAACCTTCACAATGGGAAAAAGACCAGTATTCTTCATCACTTAATAATAAAAAAACAAGAAATTTTTTAAATTTTGCAGTAAGTCCTCAAAACACATCAATACTTTATATTGGTTCTACATCATGGTGGGGAGGAGGAATCTGGAAATCAATAAATGGCGGTGAAACATGGTCACAGTCCACTTCCAATTCAAATGTTGATTCTTATCCTGACGAACGGTGGTCAAGCGGAGGGATTTCATCAATCTCATCTTTTGCAGCAGATAATTCGGACTCCAGTTTTATATGTTTTGGAAGTAATATGGCATTTTATAAAACTATTGATGGTGGGCAGACGTGGAAGCAATCATACACAGAACGGATTTCACAGGACTCTTATGGAGAATATTACTGGAAAGGGAGAGGGATTGAAACTGGTATAGGAACTGCCATAGCTATAGATACAACAAAGTCAGGAAGACTTTATTTTGGTTATTATGATGTTGGTTTCCTGAAGAGTAATTATGATAGCACTGCTTTTAAAATGTCTAATGCTCCAGTTTACGGAGTTGATTCTACCGGTAGTTATCCCGGAACGAGAGAAGATGTTGGAAATGCTTTCTCTATTTTAGTTGATCCTGACAGTACTAATATTATTTATACTGCTAATGGGATGAGGAAAACAAATGATGGTTTGATTGCCAAAAGTCTTGATTATGGTGAAACATGGCAGGTTTTAGGACAGCCATCAAATGGGTTACTAAATGGACAGATATGGGCAATCGCAATTGACAGAACAACGCCTGTTGAAGCAAGAACTATTTATGCTGCAAACCGTGATAAAGGTATCTTTAAAACTAATGATGGAGGAAAATCGTGGTTTGCTGCAAACAATGGTTTAGGAGGTCAAAAAAAGAGTTTAAGAGCAAGAGCAGTTGCTGTTGACCCGAATAATTCACAGATTATATATAGTGGATTTCTTGGGATAAGATATAATGATACTACATCCAGTGATTTAGGCGGAGCATACAAATCAGTTGATGGAGGAGCAACGTGGACAAAAATCGGTACATCAGATATAGCATCAGTTTTAGATATTGAAATTGACCCTGTAGACTCAAATAATGTTTATATTAGCACCAGAAGATTAAATGATCCCGGACCTCCTTCAAAGATTTATTTTGCAGGAGTTTATAAATCGACTGACAAAGGAAATACATGGGCTAAAATATTTGATTATTCTTTTATATTAAAAAATGAAAGTAAATTTTATGCTGTATCAAGCATTGCAATAAATCCTAAAAATCCCAGGATTATTTATGCTGCTACAGATGATCAGTCTTTTCATGATGAATATATAGCTTTTGGAATTTTACGCAGCCGTGATGGCGGAAGTACATGGGAGAAGGTAAATAATGGGCTGTCACATTTAAATATTAATCAAATTGCAATTGATCCTGAAAATACTTATAAACTTTATGCTGCTACCAGCGGGAATGGTTTTTTTAAGGGTATTGATTATGATGTTGATACTACCGCACCTTCAACACCTGTTGTTATTGATCAGGGGGCTTTAACAAAAAGTACAACTACATTAAGTGCAAATTGGGCAGCTTCAGACCCTGAATCAGATATTGCTGAATATATTTACGCTATTGGTTCTTCTCAAGGTTCAACTGATGTTGTATCATGGACATCTGCTGGTATAAAAAAATCAATCGCAAGAAATGATTTAAGTTTAACAAATGACTCCACTTATTTTTTTAGCGTTAAAGCAAAAAATGAATTTGGACTCGAAAGCCAGGCTGGTTATTCTGATGGTATACTTATTGACACAACGTATGTTAATCAGTCTCCGACAGTAATGCTAATTGCTGATAAAACTACAGGTATTGCTCCGCTTACAGTTATTTTTAATGCAAAAGCAAAAGATATGGATGGTTTTATTATAAGTTACGAATGGGATCCGGAAGGATCTGGTGCTTACAGCTCACCGGGTATGGATTCCACAATTTCTTATACATATACAAATCCAAAAACTTATAATGCAACAGTTAAAGTTACAGATAATAGTAATGCAAATACTGTTAATTATTTAGATATTATTGTAACAGAAACCACAGGTGTTATACAGCCGGTTCCAAAGAAGAAAAAAAGTAAAAAATTTTGTTTTATTTCATCAATATATTGTGGAAGCAATAAAATAAAAAATTTAACAAAACTAAATAAAGTCAGGGATAATTATTTAATCATAAATCCTTTAGGGAAAATATTTACAGAATATTATTATAAAATTTCACCATATTTAAACTTCTAAAATAGCCGATTATTCTGGGACTTATTTTATAATAACTTTTAGTTATAACTTTTCCTGGAAAGTTAGATATGAGATTTGTATCTCGAAAATTGCTTAATAGCTTAAGCAATTTTATATAACGGCCCGAAGCTAAAGTAATAAAACATATGCGTTTCTTTTTTATATCATTATTTGAATTTATGATTTCAGGGGTTAAATTGATATTATTTACAGTAATAGTAATGGTTTCGGAATGAGATAAAGAATAATCTGAGACAATAAACAAAACAGAATAAGTTCCAGCCTGCGAGTAAGAAGGAGTCCATGAGAAATTATGAGTTGTGGTATCAAAAGAAGCTCCTTGAGGCAGGTCCCCTGTAAAATAAGATAAAGTATCATTATCAGGATCTGAAGCTGTAACAGTAAATTCAAGAAGTTCATTTTCATTTATGCTTTTATTCCCAATAGGGACAAGTAGTGGTGTTCTGTTGACATTATTTACAGTAATAGTAATGGTTTCGGAATGAGATATAGAATAATCTGAGACAATAAACAAAACAGAATAAGTTCCAGCCTGCGAGTAAGAAGGAGTCCATGAGAAATTATGAGTTGTGGTATCAAAAGAAGCTCCTTGAGGCAGGTCCCCTGTAAAATAAGATAAAGTGTCATTATCAGGATCTGAAGCTGTAACAGTAAATTCAAGAAGTTCATTTTCATTTATGCTTTTATTGCTAATATGATCAAGTTGAGGTGCACGATTGCTGTTATTCACACTAATAGTAATACTTTCAGAATCATACAGAGAATCATACAGAGAATAATCTGAGACAGTAAAAGTAATAGAATAAGTTTTAGCCTGCGAAAAATCTGGTATCCAGGAAAAAATTCTGGTATTTGGATCAAAAGTTGCTCCTGGAGGCAGATTAATTGCTGAATAAATTAAAGTATCCCCATCCGGAT
>JACRDZ010000156.1 GCA_016212735.1 Candidatus Firestoneibacteriota bacterium
AATTTAGACACAGATTAACACAGATTTATTTTGTTTTAAATTCAAACCCTGAAAATTTTTACAGTGTTAATCATAAAAAATCAGTGTCTTTCTGTGTCTAATAATTAATAAAAGTGTTGATGCCGAAGGCAGCCTAATTTAAACCAGTCAGATACCATATATTTTCTTCTAAATATTATCCTTTACAAAATAGTAAAAATAGTATAATCTCATATGCTTTATATTAAAAATATTTTAAAGGAATAAGGTATTACGATATGCTTTCAGTTAACAATGTATCGCTTAGATATGGTCAGCGTGAATTATTTACAAATGTAAATATTATATTTACTCCTGGAAATTGTTATGGTCTGATAGGTGCTAATGGTTCTGGGAAATCAACATTTTTAAAAATTCTTTCGAATGAAGTTGATTCAACATCCGGAGATGTTTCCATTCCTCCTGGAAAAAGAATATCGAGTTTGAAACAGGACCAGTTTGCATTTGATGATTTTACTGTTTTAACAACTGTTATTATGGGACATAAAAAACTATATGATATCATAAAAGAAAAAGATGCTATTTATGCTAAGGAAAATTTCTCTGATGAAGATGGAATTCGTGTTTCAGAACTTGAAGGAGAATTTGAAGAACTTAACGGATGGAATGCTGAAACAGATGCAGTTAAACTTTTAAGCGAATTAGGTATTTCTGAAGAAATTCGTGATATACAGATGAAAAATCTTGAAGCAGGGCAGAAAGTACGCGTACTTCTTGCTCAGGCATTATTCGGAAATCCTGATATTCTTCTGCTTGATGAACCGACCAATCATCTTGACATAGAAACCTGCATGTGGCTTGAAGAGTTTTTATGTGATTTTAAAAATACGGCAATTGTTGTATCACATGATCGTCATTTTTTAAATAAAGTTTGCACTCATATTGTTGATATTGATTTTGGTAAAATACAGCTTTATAAGGGTAATTTTGATTTCTGGTATGAATCGAGTCAGCTTGCGTTAAGACAGCGTACTGAGACAAATAAGAGAGTTGAAGAAAAACGAAAAGAATTGCAGGAGTTTATTGCACGATTTAGTGCAAATGCATCTAAGTCAAGACAGGCAACAAGCCGTAAAAAAACTTTAGAAAAACTTACTCTTGAAGATATTAGACCTTCTTCAAGAAAATATCCATATATTAATTTTGAACAGAGCAGAGAAGCTGGGAATGACATTCTGGAAATTGAAAATTTGTCCAAATCAATAGATGGAGAAATCATATTCAAAAATTTAAGTATTACACTAAGAAAAGGAGATAAGATAGCTTTAGTTGGGGCTTTAGATATTTCCAAAACTATATTTTTTCAGATTTTATCTGGAGAAATATCTGCTGACAGCGGAAGTTTTAAATGGGGGGTATCAATAAAACGTACATATTATCCTAAAGATAATACGGATTATTTTAATACAGATTTAAACATTATTGACTGGCTTCGTAAATATTCTGAAAACAAAGAAGAAAATTTTGTTCGCGGATTTTTAGGAAGAATGCTATTTTCAGGAGACGAATCCCTAAAATCTGTAAAAGTACTATCAGGTGGGGAGAAGGTCAGATGCATGCTGGCGCGTATGATGCTTTCTCAGCCAAATATGATGATTTTAGATGAACCTAATAATCATCTGGATCTTGAATCAATTACATCTTTAAATAAAGGTTTATCAAGATTTAAAGGGACAATTATATTTTCTTCACATGATCATGAACTCATACAAACAGTTGCAAACCGCATTATAGAAATTACACCAAAAGGTTATATAGATTACAGAGACACAACATATGATGAGTATTTACTAAATCCAGGTATAAAACAGAAACTTAAAAAAATATATTAATAATTATTCAATGAGAAGAATTATGTTCAGCTGTATGATTTGCATTGCTATGATTATTATGTTCTTCATGTCCGCCATGACCATGCGATTTGTTTTTATTGAAAACAACAATTTGAATTAAAAGAAACAATAATAATACGCTAAATATTCCTTTTGGAACAATATTTAAATCCATAGGCAAAACATGCCCATGCCCGGATGAATGTCCATGCTCTTGTGTCTCAACATTTCCTTTATCATGATTATTTTCTTCATGAGCTTCTTTTTGCCCGGGTTCTTCTGTTTCAGTAGTATGTTCTACTGCCTGCGCATGTTCTTCATGTACATCATGTGCAGCATAAATATCAGAAATAAAAAGAATAAAAAATAATATTAAAGCTGTTCTGGAAAATTGTTTTAGGTTTTTCATAATATCTCCTTAATAAATTGAAATTGATTTATATATGTTAACTATTGTGATTTCTAAAGTCAAGATAAAATTTTCAAATATTATATTTGTTAATAAATGTAAATTTGGTTATAATAGATATTGAAATTTCACAAACGCAAACGCCATAATGAGGGGGGAAAATTGATGAATGGAAAATCATTGAATATTATGAAAGAAAAAATAAGTAAACTTAAAGAAATTCTTCCTGAGGCGTTTACTGAAAATAAAATAGACTGGGAAAAGCTGAAGGCGGCTTTGGGCGAAGATATAGAGTTTAAGAATGAGCGTTATGTCCTCAACTGGGCGGGAAAATCAGAGGCTTTTAAAATATTGCAATCTCCAACCACTGCGACACTTGTCCCTTGCAAAGACGAATCCATCAATTTCGATAA
>JACRDZ010000157.1 GCA_016212735.1 Candidatus Firestoneibacteriota bacterium
GGAGGTATAATAGACATATTCCCTTTAGGAGAAGAAAATCCTGTACGAATCGAATTTGGAGAAGAGAAAATAGTTTCTATGCGTTTATTTGACATAGAAACTCAGCGTTCAGTAAATAAAATCACAGAGATAGAAATTCATCCTGCAAAAGAACCTGAAGGAAAATTAAAATTATATGATTATTTGACTAATAGAGCAAATGGAATAATAAATTCTTTAACATCATTCTGGTATATACCAGATGCAACTCTGGAAGTTAAACATGAATTAAAAGATAAAATAAAGGAATCCCTGTGTTCTTTCTTATGGATAGAAATAAACTCTTCTTCATTTACAAATGAAAAAGGTATAGTCACATGGCATACCCGGCAGATAACAAATTTCAGTTCTCATATAGACACTTTTTTTTCTGAATTAAAAAGATATAGGGAAAATAAATTTATTGTTTTTATACTTTGCGATAATAAAGGGCAAAATGATCGGCTTATTGAGATATTCGAAGAAAAAGAAATAAATTTAAGTTTTCTTTCTATTCAACTTGGTAATATTTCTCAGGGTTTCGAATTTGAGGAGGGAAAAATAGCAGTAATTAAAGATGATGAAATATTTGGAAGATATGAAATTAAAAAGAAATATCCGAAATTCCGTAAAAAAGGAGCAAATCTTGCCAGTTTTACCGAATTACGCGAGCAGGATTATGTAGTACATGTTTATCATGGTATAGGAAAATATCTCAGTATAGAACGCTTGAAAATTGGAGGCAAGGAAGAAGATTTTATAAAAATAATGTATGCCGGAAACGATAAAATATATGTCCCTGTTATTAAGCTTAATATGGTACAGAAATATATCGGTGATATAGATAATCCTCCCGAGCTTACAACACTTGGAAGCATATCATGGGCAAAAAATAAAGAGCGAGTAAAAAAAGCTGTTGAAAAAATAGCAAAAGAATTGGTGGAAATTTATGCAGCCAGACATTATCTTCCAGGGCACTCTTCAAGTCCTGACACACAATGGCAAAAGGAATTTGAAAATTCATTTATTTATGAAGAAACTCCTGACCAGCTTGAAGTTGTACAAAAAGTTAAAGAAGATATGGAAAAACCAAAACCTATGGATAGACTGATTTGCGGAGATGTCGGGTATGGAAAAACAGAAGTTGCTATTCGGGCATGTTTCAAGGCTGTCATGGACGGCAGGCAAGCAGCTGTACTTGTTCCAACAACAATTCTTGCACAGCAGCATTTAAAAACATTTACAGAACGTATGGCAGACTATCCTATAAAAATTGATATGCTAAGCAGGTTCCGCAGCAAGCATGAGCAGAAAAAAATTATTGAAGCAGTTTCATATGGTAAAATTGATATAATAATTGGTACGCACAGATTATTGCAGGAAGATATAAAATTTAAAAATATTGGACTTTTAGTTATTGATGAAGAACATAGGTTTGGTGTAAAACAGAAGGAAAAAATAAAAAAAATACGAAATTTAATTGATGTACTTTCTCTCACTGCAACACCAATTCCAAGAACACTTCAAATGTCAGTAATAGAGGTTAGAGATATGAGTGTAATAGAAACTCCACCCAGAGGACGAGTGCCTACAAAAACTTTTGTAACGGAATTTGATAAAGAGTTGATAAAAAATGCTATTTTAAATGAAAAAAACCGGGGCGGACAAATTTTTTATGTTCACAATTATGTACAGACTATTGAAGGAGCAGGATTATTTATTCAGGAGTTAGTCCCGGATATAAAAATTGCAATCGCACATGGACAGATGCATGAAAAAGATCTGGAAAAAACAATGCTGGATTTTATGAATAAAAAATATGACTGTTTAGTTTGTACAACGATTATTGAATCCGGACTGGATATCCCAAATGTAAATACAATTATTATTGAACAGGCAGAAAATTTTGGACTGGCACAGCTTTATCAGTTAAAAGGAAGAGTGGGAAGATGTGATCGTCTTGCTTATGCTTATTTATTATATGATAATAAAGAAGCTTTATCTCATACCGCACTTAAGCGTCTTGAAACAATTGCTGAAATATCAGAATTAGGTGCAGGTTTTAAAATTGCAATGAAAGATATGGAAATAAGAGGTGCAGGTAATATTTTAGGAACAGATCAGCACGGGCATATAAATATAGTAGGTTATGATTTATACTGTGAACTTCTTAAAGAATCGATTGAAAAACTTAAAGGAAAGCATAAGCAGGAAGAAATTAATCCTGAAATAAATTTGAACCTATCAAATTTTTTACCTGATGATTATATAAGAGATAATATACAAAAAATTACTCTTTACAAGAGGCTGGCATCTCTGCAAAACGAAGATGAACTGGATGAAATTAAAAATGAATTACTGGATCGATACGGCAAAATCCCTATATCAGTTGATAATTTGTTAAATATCATTAATATAAAAATCCTCGCAGCTTTTGCCATGATTACAGGAATCAAAGAAACACATGACAACAGGATAATATTAAAATTTTCTAATAAAAATAATCTAACACGTGAAAAAATAATGCAGGTTTATAATAAATTTCAGGATTGTGTAACATTTGTATCTTCTCATTTTCCTGAATTTAATATAAATACAAATATGTTTAAGACTGAGAGAGAAAAAATAGAATTGCTTAAAAATATATTGCACATTTTAAGATAGTATGATAAACTATCACGATGTTAATATGTAAAATGTATGAAGAGAAAGGAGGGAGTTATTTTTTAGGATAATAATATTAAAAAGTATTTGATTTTAATATTAGGGTTATTATTTATCTCATGCATTTTATATTACAATAATTAAACTTATTAATATAGAAATTACTGCCAGAGGCAGTCTAATTTGATTTTAATGATGAAAGGAATTTATAAAATGAAAAGAAATTTAAAATTATGTTTTATTTTTTTGTTTTCTATTTTTTTACTGAATGCATGTAAGAAATCAGGGGAAAAAGATGCAGCTTCAGAAGGAGGTTCCCAGAATACAGAAGGTGCAATAGCAGTAATAGGAAAAACAGCTATAACACCAGATGAGTTTCAGAAAAAATTTAATACTGTGCCTCCTCAGTTTGCAAAATTTTTTAGCGGAGAAGAGGGGAAAAAAAGATTCCTCGATCAGGTAATAAGAGAAAAATTATTTATTGAAAAAGCTTTACTTATGGGTATTGATAATAAACCTGAAATTAAGAAAAATATTGAAGATATGAAAAACAATATTCTCGTAAAAGAGTTATATGATATGAAAACTGAGGAATTTAATAATCTTGCAAAAGTTAACGATCAGGACATAGAAAATGAAATCAAATCTAATAATATAGCATCTGCACGGCATATTCTTATTAAAGATGAGAAAAAAGCTCAAACAGCATTAAAAAGAGTACAAAAAGGTGAATCTATTGAAAAACTTGCAGAAGAGCTTTCAGAAGATCCTACTGCAAAAAGGAATAAAGGGGATCTTGGTACTTTTGGCCGCGGAGAAATGGTCCCAGAATTTGATGCAGCTGTATTTGCTTTAAAAGTTGGAGAAGTTACAGCAAATTTAGTAAAAACTAGCTTTGGATTTCATATAATTAAAAGAGTTGAACCAGACAAAGAAACACTTAAAAATACCCTTTCACGCAAAAAACAGGGTGATCTTTTTGTACAATGGATGGAAGGACTTATAAAAGAATTTACTGTAAAAATCAATGAAGATGTATTAAAAAATGTTAAATTAGAAAATGCTGGTGGTATGGATATGATGCAGGGAATGCCGTCAGGACATGGAGCAGTAGCTCCAGCTGAAGCTGGTGGAGTTCCAGCAGGACATCCTCAAATAAAATAAATCATCAATATTTATGTTTTATATTCGATAAATTGGGCAACTACATAGATATTGTATTGTAGTTGCCTGATTCATCAGGCTTTTTGTATAATTGTAGTTGCTCGATTCATCGAGCTTCTTTAGCCCAATGAATTGGGCGACTACAGATATTTTATTTAATATAATACTTGATAATTTTTCCAAAATCTATGATCTATATCACAAAACAGAAATTCCTCAAAATCGAAAAAATGAACCACAGAGTGCACTGAGATATATTTATAATTTTAAAACTCTGTGTCCTCAAATTAATTTTTACTTATAAAAGCTTTATATTTCATGATCTTTCTTACTTTTTTTTTGAGAACACTGAGTAATAAATAAAAATAAAATAAAAAATACTCTGTGTTCTCTGTGGTTAATTTCTTTCTTGGGAAATTTCTGATCACAAAAAATTGTGATTTAGGTCACAGGTTTTTTTAAAATCGCTTTCCTCCTCTTTTCCAATCATTTTAAATTTTACATTTTACAGTACCCATTTTACAGTTTATATATATCCTATATTCTAAACCTGTTTAGCTTGAGTATATCAGCTAAAATTCAGGTAATGTCAAAATTAACCACAGAGAACACAGAGAAACCTTTAAATATTAATGAGTTAGAAGAGTTTTTATGTTCTCCCCCTCTGTGCCCTCTATGTGCCCTATAAATTCCCAGCTTATTTAAGCTATTTTTTAAATAGA
>JACRDZ010000158.1 GCA_016212735.1 Candidatus Firestoneibacteriota bacterium
TCTGTATCAGGAAATGAGCAACTGCGACAACATCTTGGTAATTTTAAATTAAATAGCGATTTTGATGATATGATACACAAAAAGCTGATAGAATTATTGCGATTGTATCTTATTTTAGGAGGAATGCCGGCAGTTGTTAATGATTATATTCAAAACAAGGATATGCTAAATTGTAAAAGGATACAGAATTCGCTTCTCCAGACGTTTCGTAATGATTTCGGTAAATATGCAAAACTTTCCGAATATAAATATCTTCAAAAAGCATTTGATACAGCACCACGTCTTGTAGGAAGCAGGATAAAATATTCCAATATTGATCCTGAAAGTAAATCAACGGATTTAAAGAAAGCCTTGAATCTATTGATGTTAGCAGGAATAATAAAACCCATTTATGCCACCACTGCTTCGGGAGTTCCTCCTGGAGCACAAAAAAAAGAATTAAAATTTAAAATAAATTTTCTGGATGTCGGGCTCATGCAAAATGCATGTGGATTAGAAGCTGAGATGGTCATATCAAAAGATTTAATGCAAATCAATTCAGGTGCAGTAGCCGAACAGCTTATAGGTCAGGAATTAATAGCATATCAAGATAGATATATTAATAACCAGTTATTTTTTTGGGCAAGAGACAAAAAAAACAGTTTGGCAGAGGTTGATTATGTTATCAATGTAGGCGGAGCGATATTCCCCGTTGAGGTAAAAGCTGGAAAAACAGGTACATTAAGATCGTTAAAATTATTTCTGGAAGAAAAAAAGTCTGCTTTTGGCATAAGATTTTCTCAGGATAAAATTTCCTATTATGATAATATTCTGACGCTTCCTTTATATATGGCTGAACAATTGTCGAGGCTGGTAAGTGAAATTATAAAATAATAAACTTTATGCCCAATCCATAAAATATTACAAAGCAAATAATATACTTCACACCCTTGACAACTGTAAAATATGCTGTATAATTTACATTGACTTGCAAATTATATTGGAGAAAACAATGCGAGAAATATTTAATAGATGGATAGAAAATAGTTTAATAGGCGATATTTCGCATAATAAAGTTAAACTTATATTTGGAGCAAGACAAACAGGAAAATCTACATTATTAAAAAAAATTTCTACTCCTGATGCTATTATTATTAATTTGCAGGATAGAACAGAACGTCTTTTATATGAAAAAAATCCCGAGGAACTCATAAAAAGATTAAGAGCTGTTAAAGATTCAAAAATGGTATTAATTGATGAAATTCAAAAGGTTCCGGAATTATTAGAAGATATTCAATTGATTTACGATGAAAATCCCGATAAATTTAATTTTATTTTATCAGGAAGTTCTGCAAGAAAATTACATACGCTATCAGCAAATCTTTTACCTGGTAGAGCACATCAATACAAACTATTTCCTGTTATGTTATCTGAAACAAACAATTCAAAAGAATCAAACATTTTGCCTTTACCGGAGATAAAAAAAACAATTAAAAAATTTCCAGGACTGGAAATTGAAGACATAATGTTACATGGCTGTCTTCCCGGGATGATAACAGAAGATAAAAATTCAAAAACTAAAACATTGGAAACTTATGCTGAATTGTATCTTGAGGAAGAAATAAGAAAGGAAAGTTTGATAAAAAATATTGGCCATTTTTCAAGTTTCCTTGAATTATCTGCCCTTGAATCAGGTGATATTATGAATTTGACAGGTCTATCTAAACAATCCGGTATTCCTGTTTCAACATTAAAAACATATTATCAGGTTTTAGTTGATACATTTATTGGATATTGGATTCCTCCATTTATAACACAATCAAGAAAAAGAATTTTAAAAACCCCGAAATTTTATTTTTTTGATACAGGAGTGAGAAACGCATTAGCACGAATTCCTTTTGACCCGCAAATTTTGAAGCTGCAAGCCGGGAAATTGTTTGAACAATGGATTGTAACGGAATTATATACAAGATGTACTTATTTAGGAAATGGATACAAACTATTATTCTGGAAAACTGTTTCCGGTACAGAAGTAGATATTATTATTTCAACACCTCAAGAAGTTATTCCTGTTGAGATAAAATGGACAACATCTCCCGATAAAAGCGACATAAGACCTATTGAAATTTTTATTGATGAATATAGTAAAATCAGTCATAGAGGCTTTATTATTTGCAGAACGCCTTATAAATTAAAATTAACAGAAAAAATAACTGCAATCCCATGGCATGAATTATAAAAAAATAAAATTTAAAATCGGTTATTCGCACGGTGAATTTACTAATTATATGGAAAAATTGAAATAATCCCATGGCGCAAATTTTTTTTGATCTGTGGGATGGGAAAATATTGTATTGACAAATTTCAAAAATTGTATTACATTATTTTTATAGGCAGGTGATTAAAATGAAAAGAGTTGTTAAAACATTAAGATTTCCAGAAACTGTTCTTAATGAAATTAAACCAATTATAAATAAGCAAAATACTAATTTTACAGGATTTGTTATTTCAGCGATTGAAAATTATGTTAATACTTTAAAATTTACTGAAAGTGTAAATAAAAGTTTCGGAGCATGGAATTCCAATCCCCATCCTGAACTTAATAATGGGGTTGAACAGTATATAAGAGATATCAGGAAAGGAAGGACTTTCTGATGGTGTTGTTCGATACTGATATATTAATTGATCATTTAAGAGGGAAAAAAGAAGCTAAGGATATACTTTTAAAATTTAAAAATGGAACTAATTATTATAGTGTAATTACTATGGGTGAAATTCTTTTTGGTATGAATGAGAATGAAAAAAGCAGAACATATAAATTATTAAATTCAATGAAAGAAATCACTGTCAATAAAGAACTTGTGTATTTAGCTTATGATGTTAAAACTAAATCAAAAGGGTTTCATCTGGAATTATATGATTGTATAATTGCTGCAACAGCAATAAAATATAATTTAATATTGGTTACTAAAAATTTTAAACATTATCCGGATAAAAGAATAAAATTATATTTCTCATACTGAAGTGCGTCAGCAGCATTGTGTCTCAGTGTGCTGTTTCATTTTTTGGTTTTGAAAAATTTCCGTGGATTATTTGAAATAATATAAAAAAAGTGTATAATTATATATAATTGTTTTAAATTTATGGAGGGATTTTGATGTATTCAGATGGTTTAATATTAATGGAAATCTATAATAAATTACTACAGATACCGGATGGAAAAATAAATGAGGTTAAAGATTTTATTGATTTTATTTTATCCAGGCATCAAATTAAACAAAATAAAATAGTTAAACTGGATGGAATATGGTCAGGTAAAGGTTTTGAGAAAATCAGCAATTTGGAAAAAGAATTAAATAATGTTCAAAAAAGTGTAACTAAATCTATTTTCAAAAAGGATATTTAAATTTATGGAATATCTTGCTGATACAGTAACCATAGTTCGGCATTTTGCTAAAACTGGACAAATTAGTAAAAATGCTAAATCTATTATTGAAGAAGTAGAAAAAGGGAAACACCATATTTTTATTTCAGTAATTTCACTAGTTGAAATTATGTATCTATCCCAGAAAATGCGTATAAATATAGACCTCACAGAAACATTACAGGTTATTAACACCTCAATAAATTATTCAACTGTAGATTTAACCCCACA
>JACRDZ010000159.1 GCA_016212735.1 Candidatus Firestoneibacteriota bacterium
CTTTAATCGCAAAATGCACTGAAAATAATATTCCTTTTACCATAGTTTTAAATTCAGGATATTTTGTAACAACAATAAAACCTGACTCAAAAAAATATTACAATATTTCTTTTGAACATACAAAAAAATATACTATGCTTTCGGATACTGAAATTATCTGCATAGCTAAGGAATTTGCCGCGCATAAAATAAAAAATTATATTTCATTGTTTAAACAAAGATATGTAAAAGAGCAGAATGTTTTTATTAAAGAGCTTGAGGAAACGGTGGGTAAAATTTATGAGGCTCAGGATGTAAATAGTGTTAGAGGATTTGAAGGATATACTGCTAAAAATATTTATCAAAAATTGAATTTGTTCATTGATGATGAGAACTTTCATATCAAAAAAAGAAACAGGATTAATCCTGACAGAATTAATTCTTTGCTTAATTTCGGATATTACATTTTATTTTCGCGGATAAATGCATGTATAAGAGCATCAGGACTGAATCCATATCTGGGTTTTCTGCACAGTCCGCTCGATAATTATGAATCGCTGGTATGCGATGTTGAAGAGCTGTTCAGATCAAGAATAGACAGATTTATTATCAAGCTGATTAATTTAAAAATAATTTCAAAAGATGATTTTGATGAAACCGAAAAGGGTATGTATTTGAAAAGAGAAAAAGTGAGAATATTTTTAAATCAGTTTGAAAGAGAGTGGGATACAAAAAGTGATGGCAGGAACAAAAACCTGTCATTGGGCGATAATATTTATGTGCAAATCACCATAATGAAAAAATGGATACTTGAAAACGCTTCGCTTTCATTCTATAAATGGGAAGTATAGTTTCAAATAATTATAACTCTTTAATTATATGAATTAATTTTTTATAAAGATTCTGTTTAGCGCGGAATAAATATGATTCTACTGATGACACTGAGCAATTCATTATTCCAGCAATCTCCTGATACGGCAACATTTCGTATCGGCTCAGTATGACAGCTATACGCTGATTATCAGGGAGAGAATTTACAGCATTCTGAACAATCTGTTCGGTTTCAGATTTATCCAGAATCGTATGCGGATTTTTGTTCGATCTTTTAATAATATCTTCCTGTTTATTATCTAATAAAAAATCTAAAGAAAGCCATTGTGCTTGTTTCTTTTTACGCTCCAAATTCAGACAAAAATTAACACTGATGCGATATATCCATGTTGATAATTTTGATTCTTCCCTGAATTGTTTTAATGATTTGTATATTGTAAAAAATATTTCCTGTGCAGCGTCTTCTGCTTCTTCCCTGCTCCCAAGGATTCGTAAACAGACATTAAATACCATATTGTTATATGTATCAAACAATTCCTTAAAAGCAGAAGAATCATTTAATTGATTTTTTTCCAATATTTTAATTATCCTTTTTTGTTAAACATAATTGACGCAGATAAAACCATTAATATTGAAAAAATAAAAAGATAAATTGCATTTATATACATAGGATTTAAAAATATATTTTTTGCAATATCTGTTGAAATTTGCGGGCTTAAAATTATATGCCTGAACGCATCTACAGCATAGGTTAATGGATTTATTCTTGAAAATATTGTCATCCATAAAGGGATAGAGTGCAAAGGGAAGAAAGCCCCTGAAAGGAAAAACATTGGGAAAACGATAATATTCATTAATACACCGAAGTTCTCAATTGTTCTTAAAAGAGTTGCCATAAGTAACCCCATCCCGGCGATACAAAACGATAGGAGCATCATAAACATTATAAGTTCCGGTATCATTATAAAATAAATTTTTATATTTAAAAGCGGAGCAATCAAAAGAAGTACGAGAGCCTGGGATAAAGCTATTGTTACTGCACCTGATGCTTTACCAATTATAATTGCAGTACGAGATACAGGAGCTACAAGTATCTCTTTTAAGAAGCCAAATTCTCTATCCCAGATAGTAGAAATAGTTGAATAAAAAGATACACCCATAATACTTACAGCAAGAATACCGGGATACATAAATTGGATAAAATCAATCCCAAGATTTCCTGATGCAAAAGCGTGACGCAATCCTGATCCGAAAATAAATAGAAACATCAGAGGCTGAAAAATTGTTAGAAATATTCTTGTCCTGTCTCTGGAATAACGGAGTACTTCTCTATGCCATATAGTAACGATTATACTAATAAACTGCATTCTATTTTCTCCAAACCTGTGGACGAGCAGAACTGCTATTTGCTGCGTATTATTGTTTTGAAGTGTTCACGAAAACTGCTTTTTAAAGTATTTTCTTCGTCTCTTATCTTTCGTCCGGTTAATGATAAAAAAACATCATCCAATGATGGTTTTCTCAGTTCAATAGCATTAATTTCTGTATTAAGTTCGTTGAAAATACGCGGCAAAAATTTCTCACCGTCTGATACTTTAAATTCCAGATGATCGTTTTCTTCTTTAATTTCAATATTAAATTTATTAATTAATTTATTTTTTAATTCATTAATATTTTTGCTTTTTATCTTGATTACATCTCCGCCTATCTGTTTTTTCAGGTTTTCCGGATTATCAATAGCAACAATTTTACCATAATCAATAATTGCAATTGTATTACAGTTTTCAGCTTCATCCATATAGTGTGTAGTCATAAAGATTGTCATATTTCTTTCATGATTAAGTTTAATAACATAATCCCATAAGTGAGCTCTGGTCTGAGGGTCAAGACCTATTGTTGGTTCATCTAAAAATAATATTTCAGGATAATGAATAAACCCTCTTGCTATTTCCAGCCTTCGTTTCATCCCGCCTGAAAAAGTTTTAACAATATCATCTTTTCTTTCCCAGAGATCTACAAGGTTCAATACTTCTTCCATTCTATTTTGATATTCTTTCTTTGGGACTCCATAAAGTTTTGCGTGAAACCTGAGATTTTCTTCAGCAGTTAATCGATCGTCAAGTGAAGGGTCCTGAAAAACAATTCCAATGGATTTCCTGACATCATTTTTATCGTTTAAAACATTAAAATTATTTAAGAATACTTGTCCTTGAGCAGGCTCAATAAGAGTTGCAAGTATACCAATAGTTGTTGATTTACCAGCACCATTAGGACCCAGAAAACCGAATATTTCTCCTTTTTTTACAGTAAATGAAATATTGTCAACCGCACTAATATTATTAAATTTTTTTGTTAAATTTTTTACTTCTATGATATTCATATTTATTCTCTTTCTAGCTTAGGTGGTAATATTTAAACATTTTCGAGAACCTCAACAGTTTTAATAACACCTTTTTTAATATAAACAGGATGCAAAAGGTCCCTTAATATTGAAAGTTTTTTAGCGAAAAAGAATACTCCTCCAATAATACAGCATCCTCCGATAATCAAAGTATTTGGAGCTCCTATCATGTCAGCTAAAACTCCAGCAAGCAAACTTCCTAATGGTACCATCCCCATAAATGCCATAGTATAAAGACTCATTACACGGCCTCGTTTATCGTCATCTACAATTGTCTGCAGTATTGTATTGCATGAAGCCATGCTAACCATCATGCCAAATCCGACCGATAACATTAAAATAATAGACAATAAAAAAAATCGAGACAATGAAAATGTTATAAGACTGAAGCCGAATATAATTGTGGATAATACAATTATTTTCTCTAAACCAATTATACTTTTTCTCCATGCAAGATAAATAGCACCTGCAAGAGCACCTATACCTGAAGCACAAATTAGAAAGCCCAGTGTATGCGGTCCACCATGAAAAATATTCTTTGCAAAAACGGGCATTAATACAGTAAAGGGCATTCCCATTAAGCTGACCAGTGCAAGTAATAAAATTATTGCTCTTATTGGTTTGAAGCTGAAAGCGTAATTAAATCCATCTTTTAATTCCTGGAAAACATGTGTATTATTTTTAAATATCTTCCGAGGAATAATTTTCATTGCTGATAAAGCAAAAATAACAGCTAAAAAACTAAAACCATCTATAAGGAAACACAATCCCTCACCATAAGCTGCTATTAATATACCTGCAATTGAAGGTCCAATTAATCTTGCACCATTAAACATAGAGGAATTTAGAGCAATAGCATTAGCTAAATCCTCCTTTTTCTCAACCATTTCTACTATAAATGACTGACGTGCTGGTAAATCTATTGCATTAACTAATCCCTGAAATATATTTAATAATATTATTTGATATATTGTTATTATGTCTGACATGACCAGAAAAGCCAATATAAAAGAGTGTATCATTGATAATAACTGGGTAATAATCATAATACGATGACGATTCCATCTGTCAGCAATAACTCCAGCAAAAGATGCAAATAGAAAGGTTGGGAATTGACTTGCAAATCCTACAATACCTAATAGTAAAGCAGAATTTGTAAGACGATAAACAAGCCAGCTTGAAGCAATCTGTGTCATCCATGTACCAATTAATGAAATACTTTGTCCTGCAAAAAAAAGAGAATAATTTCTATTCTCTAGTGATCTGAAAATATGTTTAATTTCTTTTTTAGAATTATAAATATTCATACCTGAAACCTTTTCGTTTTTATAATGTGTCTGCTAGGTGCGATTTAACACTAACATAAATATTTTTTACTGTCAAATACACCTAAAATACTCAAGTTAACTAACTTTTTTGATAGAATTTATTAAAATTCGAAATCCGAATATCGAAATCCGAAACAATTAAAGGCAAAATTATCTTGACAAGGAATGATTTATTGATATTATTAATAGAAAATTAAATTATTACCTTACCTATATATCGGAGGAAATTATGAAAAACAAAATGAACATCGTATTTTATACAGTAATAATATTATTTGTAATCCCTTCATTAAGTCTTGCATATTTTATAACAATAAATACATTACAAAAAAAAGTTGGCGCTGTTTATTTTGATCATAATTATCATTTAGATAAAGAAAATGGGCTTGGTTTTGCGTGTAATGAATGTCATCATGAACTTAAAACACCTGATCAGTCTCCATCCAAATGCAGTTTATGTCATTTCCCTAAAGAGCTTACTGAATCCATTAAAAAAGAATTCCCGCTTGATCTTAAGGAAACATATCATACAAAATGCCGTGGATGTCATCAAAAAAATAAAAAAAAATATAAAGATGCACCAACAAGCGATTGTGGAGTTTGTCATAAAAAAGATTTCGAAAAGTTTTTACAGGAAAGAAGTTTAAAAGAGCAGGAAAAAATCAAAATAATTATTGAAAAAACACAAAAATAAATTGGAGAGAATCTTGTCGGATTTAGTCAGATTTGGAGTTTCTCTGGATGAGGAACTTTTAATTCGATTTGATAAAAATATTAAAAATAAAAAATATACAAACCGCTCAGAAGCAATCCGGGATTTAATTAGAGAAGACCTGATAAAAAGAGACTGGTTGACTAATGAAGATGTTGTTGGAGTTATAACTCTGGTTTATAATCACCATAAAAGAGAACTTGTTAATCATCTTATGGATATACAGCATGATTATCATGATAATATTCTTTCATCACAACACCTTCATCTGGATGAAGATAATTGTTTAGAAATATTAGCTATTAAAGGGAAAGCTAAACAAATAAGAGAATTATACGGAAACTTAAAAGCAAGTAAAGGAGTAAAGTATGCAGGATGTACTGAAACAACAACATGAAGCAAATTAGTTTAAAAGTAGTATTATTTTTTTTGTTATGAGTAGCACGATTATTAATTACGTAACAAAATTTATGTTGACATATAAATATATATGTGTTACTATCCAGAAAATAGTAACACAATACTTAATTTGTTTTGTTAAATAAAGGAGAATTTTTATGCATATGGCAGACGCACTTATTTCACCTGCGGTTGGAATAAGCTTTTGGACATGCAGTATAGGTGTTATATCTTTTTGCGCCCATAAATTAAAAATTGAATTCAATGATAAGATAATTCCTTTAATGGGTGTTATGGGAGCTTTTATTTTTGCAGGACAAATGATTAATTTCACCATTCCAGGAACAGGCTCCAGCGGTCATATTGGAGGTGGAATGCTTCTTGCTATAATTCTTGGACCTTATGCCGGTTTTATTACAATTGCATCCGTACTTTTTATTCAAGCTTTATTTTTTGCCGATGGAGGGCTTCTCGCACTGGGATGTAATATATGGAATTTGGGAATTTATCCCTGTTTTATTGCTTACCCTTTGATCTATAAACTGATAGCTGGTAATAGCAGTAATAATAAGAAGATAATGATTGGTTCCATATTAGGGGTTATTCTCGGACTTGAACTGGGAGCGTTTAGTGTTGTCATGGAAACCGTTTTTTCAGGTATAACCGAATTACCATTTTTAACTTTTTCAAAAATGGTGCTTCCAATTCATCTGCTTATTGCCGTGATAGAAGGAATTGTAACCGGAGCAATAATTATTTATGTCAAAAATATTCAGCCTGATTTATTTTATGCTGATAATCAATTAAACAACACATTTTTAAATCTAAAAAAAGTACTTTTATCTATAGGTGTTTTAGCGCTAATTACAGGAGGCATACTTTCATGGTTCGCTTCCACTCATCCGGATGGACTGGAGTGGTCTATGGGAAAAATAACAGGACGAGAGGAACTGCTGCCAAAAGAAACCGTACTTCATAAAAACATATCCAGACTTCAGGAAAAAATAGCCTTCCTCCCTGACTATAGTTTTGGAAAACAAGAGTCAAAAGAACCTGAAAATAAAAAAGAATCATGGCCGTCTGTTTCAGGTGGAACCAGTGTCTCCGGAATCATTGGCGGAATATTTACATTAGGACTAACTATTTTGATTGGTTTTGTGATAAAATTATTTCGTAAACGCAGTTTAACAAATACACAATAGTTCATCACAAATTCAAAATGTAAGAGGGAAAATGGCATTTAATCAATTTGAATTTTTTGATTTAGGTTATCTTGATTATCTATCATATAAGAATACTTTTATACATCGGATAGATCCGAGAGCCAAGCTTATCGTAAGCTTAATATTTATTATTATAATTATTTCTTTTCCTAAATATGAAGTATCCTCTTTATTCCCATTTTTTTTCTTCCCTATTTTTTTAATTGTACTTGCCGATCTTCCTTTAAAAATAATATTAAAGAAGATTGTCATTGTATCACCTTTTGCTCTTATGGTTGGGATATTTAATCCTATATTTGACAGAAAAATATTTTTTACAATATTTAATATTGGGATTACCGGCGGTTTCATATCATATTTTTCTATAATAATAAAATTTGTTTTAACAATAAGCGCTGCTCTAATTCTTATTGCAACAACATCATTTCCAGGAATATGTGTTGCACTTGAAAAACTTAAAGTCCCGAAAATATTTGTACTTCAGCTAATGTTTCTTTATAGATATATTTTTGTTCTGGGTGAAGAAGTAGCACGAACATCCAGAGCAAGAGAACTGCGCTCTTTTGGAAAAAATGGATATCAATTGAGTACCACAAGCAATATTTTAGGAAATCTCCTCTTAAAAACAATAGATCGCTCTGAAAGGATATATCAATCTATGTGTTCTCGCGGATTTGTTGGTTATATTAATATAATAAAAAAGACAAACTTCACGTTAATAGATTTTTTCTATATGATAATATTAAGCAGTATTTTTATTTTATTGAGAATATTTCCAGTTAGCTATATTATTGGAAATATTTTAAGGAGTAACTGATGAGCCATCATATTATCGAAGCAAATAATCTTCATTTCGTATATCCGGATGGGACAAAAGCAATTAATGGAATATCTTTAAAGATTATGCATGGGGAATCAGTTGGTATTGTTGGACCTAACGGTGCTGGGAAGTCAACATTGATTATGCAGATGAATGGTTTTTTTATGCCTACATCAGGATCTTTAAATATAGGTGGAATCCCTGTTAGCGAAAAAACAAAAGCAGAAATAAGACGCCATGTTGGCCTTGTATTTCAAAATCCTGATGATCAGTTATTTATGCCTACTGTTTTTGATGACGTAGCGTTTGGTCCTTTAAATCTGGATTTGTCAAAAGAAGCAGTAGAGAAATGTGTTAATGAAGCATTAATAGAGGTTGGATGCCTTGAATTAAAAGACAGACCTTCACATCATCTTTCCTTAGGACAGAAAAGGGCAGTTTCCATTGCAGCTGTTTTATCCATGGGACCTGATATTCTTGTAATGGATGAACCATCTTCTTTTCTAGACCCCAGATCCCGCAGAGATATTATTAATCTTTTAAAAAAATTTAAACATAGTAAAATAGTAGTATCGCATGATCTGGATTTAATTCTGGATGTATGTGAAAGATGTTTAATATTAAAAGATGGGAAGATACAGGCTGACGCCCCAACAAAAGAGCTTCTTATGCAGAAAAATATTTTAGAACAGAATCATCTAGAACTCCCTCTTACTTTGCAAAAACGATGAATCGGAAAAAATATTCATGAAAATAAAAATAATATTTATAATAATATTGATAATAGTTTCTGCTTGCAGTTACAAACGGCATCTAATTCAACATGTAAGCAAAATTAATAATGCTTTTATTACGTCAAATACAACATGGCAGGGGACCATTGAAATTGAAGGGTCTGTTATAATTATGAAAGGAGTTATTCTTACTATCCTGCCTGGAACTCATATAAAATTTATCCCGGAACAAATAGAACGCAACAGTTCTGATCCTCATGATCTTACAAATGGAATAGTAGTTGAAGGGAGAATAAAAGCTCTTGGAACTCCAGAAAGTGTGATAGTTTTCACATCTGCTGCAAAAAAGCCAAAACCTGGAGATTGGGGTAAAATATTATTAAAATACTCCAGAGATAATATTTTTAAATATTGTAAATTTGAATATAGTGAATTCGCAATACATGCACATTTTTCAACAGGCGAAATAACAGACTCTATATTCACTTATAATGTTGAAGGATTGCGGCTTGGAATGTCCAGTTTTATTATAAGATATAATAATTTTGTCAATAATATTTCACGTGGAATAAATTTCCGTTCAAGTATAAATACTATAGAATTTAATAATATCAATAATAACGAAACAGGAATATTTTTATATGAAAAAAATTCTGAATCAAATATCTCCAATAATAATATTTTTAATAATACTAAATATAATCTTCAATTAGGTGAATTTTATAATGAAGATATAAAGCTAGGGAAAAATTGGTGGGGAGTTTTTGAAAATAAAGATGTATATAAATATATTTATGATAAAGAAGATAATCCTCAACTTGGGAAGGTATATTTAGAGCCATCATTAACTATAATAGAAAGAGCAGGGATAAGAAACTAATATACTCTGATAAGTCGCCCTTTTTCCAATTCTTTTTCTATATTACCATTTTTATTTAGAAGTACAAGCTCCCATTCGTTTTTACTTTTATTATAAACAAGGCATAAATAAGAATTATTGTATTCTTTCCATACATCAACAATATTATAATTTATAGGTGAATTTAGAACAACTTCAGGAATACTTTTACCTGTTATAGATATGCTTTTTATCTGGTTATCTTCTTCAAGAACAAAATCACGAGATACATCATCATAATATCCTTTTGCTTCTGTATATATTAGGTTCTTTGAATCTTTTGACCAGATAAATTGTCCTATTATGGTTAGAGAAGACTTTTTTGATTTTTTATTAACTAGTGTAAAATCTTTATTCTCTTTAAAGTTATATATATGAACAAGTCCAAGTTCAACGCTTTTTTCCATACCATTATTTGGGTGATAAACAAGGAAATGTTTATTAGAAGATAAAGAAAAAACTTTCAGATAATCACTGTTTATACTAATTAAATCTTTTACTTTTCCTGATTTTATATCTACAGATTTAATATATATCTGAGTTTTTATATCTTCCTGATAGAATTTTATTAAAATATTATCATTCTGGAGTAATGTTAAATAGTCTATATTATGGAAAGCTCCTTTTTTTTCATATTTAAAAATTAAACTCATTTCATCAGTTTTTAATGAAAATTTATATACTTTTATTATGTTAGGTTTATCTAAAAAATTTGCACTGGAGAAAAAAACATAATCTATTTCTGGAGAAAAATATATATTAGTTATTTTTTTATCATCCAAAAACATAAAAAGAAATCTTTTTGTGCCATTTACTAAATTGTAAATATAAAAAGCATAACCTTTTTTTATATTGTCAAATTTTGCAAATATAAGTTTGTTTTCAACAACATTACTTCGTTTTAGAAAATTGTCAATTGAAGGGATTCCTCTTTTTTTACCTTTATCCATATCTAATTCAAATATTTTATCTTCACGATCCAAAATATTTTTATAATAGATTAAATCACTCGCAAAATTTTTTTTTACAAATAAAGATATAAGCATAAGAGAAGAGATGACAAGTTTTATAATTGGTTTATATTTAAACATGACATATCCCCATATTTATTTTAAGTTATCTAATATGTATTTTAAAACTTCTTTCTGGTCATTAAAATAAGGATCAATTGTAAGTTCTTCCCCGTTTTGTAATAAAATATAACGCTCGGTTTTAGGAAATGTATGTCTGACTTTATTTATTGTATTTATCTGGAGTTCTTTAAAAATGAAAAATCTTGCAACTAATATCTTATCATTTTTAAGTATAAAGGTATGAATAAAAAGAAAATTAAAACATATTACAAATCCAAAAAAAAGAAAAGGCATATAAAATATCATTGAAGTATCAAATAATTTAAGAATGCCACTTATCAAAAATATTATAACTGAATATATTTTAATTCTACCAATTGATGTATTCCAAAAAACATACATGTTTTCGTATAAATTCATCTGTTTTTTCTATTACCTAATGGTATAGGTATTATGTTATATTCTTCGATCTTTAACATCTTTTGCTTTAGCAAGTTCTTTCTGTTTTGCTGCCCGTCTATCTTTAGACAGAGTAAAAAACAATCCAGATCTGCCAACAGGATTTATTTCTTCCCAGCATCTTCCCCCATGATTTTCAATAATAGTTTCACTTAGAATTTCTCGTTTTTCTTTAATAGTTTTTGATGTAGTTTTTTCTTCATAAAGAAGAGGACCTCCAATCAAACTCGAATAAATAATACCTATTTGAAAATAAGTATCGATATCATCTGCTCTCAGATAAAGAGTAGTTTCAGGTTTTGAAAATGTCAAGCTTTTTGATACAAAATGCAATAATACGTGTGAGAGTTCTTCCTTATTACCATAAAAAAATCCACTATTCCCAGAACTCTCTTTAAGTTTATCAGGAATGCTTAATTCCAATTTGATTTTTTTTACAGATGCAGCATTTTTAAATCTAAAAACACAATCTCTTAAAATACTTTCAATAGAAATTCTTGCTTTTTTCTCTCTCGCTTTGTGTACAGATTCTTTTACAAATTTTTTATGTGTTTCTGTTGGTTCAAGCCCCCATGCTGAAAGGATATAATAATCGCAGTTAGTGCAGTCATTTAATTTGCGGGAGAATTCATCATGTGATAATCCTTCACATAATGTACCGTCTACCAGCCAGCATTCTCTTGTCATTTTCTGTTGAAATGCTGGACATTTATCACGTAATTCATTTTTACATTTTCTATATTCCCAACATTCTTTGGTTTTGTTAAATAAAGATTTGATATTGAACATTTGTTTCCCTCAATTCTTCATAAGAAGTTAATAATAACATTTTTATATTACTCTTGATATTTTTTTTTGTCAAATAAAAAAATTGATTCATAGTTATACAAAAAAGCTTTATTTCTTTAAAGTATTATCTTATAATATTTTAAAGTATAGGAATTTCAAAGTTATTAGTTTTAAGTAGTAAGTTATAAGTTTA
>JACRDZ010000160.1 GCA_016212735.1 Candidatus Firestoneibacteriota bacterium
AAAGGCTTTGGGCAAGGCCGCAGGAGCAAAAAGCTCGCAGGCGTACCCTTTGTGGTACGTCGAGAACTTTTTGCTCCGAGAACGCAGCCCAAAGCCTTTGCAGCCGACCGCAGTAGAAGAGGGTTAGCGCTGTAGTGCTAATTAATACTTTGTTTTTTTAGTGTAAATATGGTATTATTTAATATTAAGTATAGGAGGGAAAATAATGTTTAACAATATATTGATAGCTACGGATAATTCTAACTATAGTGAGAGTATTTTTACGTATGGGATAGATTTTGCAGAGACATTTTCCGCAGAATTAAAAGCTATTTTCGTTATAAGCCAATTTATTCAAAACGGATTTTTTTATCCAACCGGGGAATTATCATTAACTGAATTTTCACCTGTTTATATACCAATTGAAGAGATAAGTAAAAAGCTGGAAGAAGATGGATTAAAACTTTTAGATAAACTGGATACAATGTCGGAAGGGAAAAATATAAAAATTAATAAACAGATACTATATGGATTTGTTGATGAAACTATTTATGAGGAATCAAAAGTGCATGATTTAACAATAATAGGTAAATATTCACACGAAGAGAGAACTTTTTTGGGATTTTTAGGTTCTAATACTGAGAAGATAATGTCACGTATTGAAAAGACTTTGTTGATTGTACCTAAAGAGTTTCAGAAGATTAAACGTATATTAATTTGTTATGATGGAAGTGACAGAGCGAAAATAGGATTTAAACTTGCTTATGAGATTGGTAAGAAAAAAAATTGTGAGATTACTATATTATCAGTTAAAGAAGGCAAGGAGGATATAAATAAACTCCTTTTAGAAAGAGATGAAAATATTAAAAACGTTTTCGGAAATCAGAATGAAAAAATAAAAATTGAAACATTGGTTAAAGAAGGAGATGTTGCTAATGAAATTCTGTCTCTTGCAAGTATTGATAAATTTGATCTTGTTGTAATGGGGGCACATGGACATAGAAAAATAAAAGATCTTATTTTAGGGACTACTTCATCTCAGGTTGTTAGAAAAACATCTTGTGCTGTTCTACTTGCAAGATAACTTAAAGTATAGGATTATATATGAAAAAAGAATTATTAGATAAACTTGGAATTATTGGTATTTTATTTGAGTTTATTGGAATAATACTTGTTTTATTTTTTCAGATATTTATGCAGGAAATTTATACTCGTAAAGTTACAATAACAGGTAAACATATAATCCTTATGATGGTACCAGAAAATAGGATTGTTTTATGGATAGGATTTATACTGCTTGTTCTGGGATTTATTTTTAATATTTTAAAAGAGTTAAATTTGAATAAATAAGAATTTTATGGAGCGTGATTTGATTGTTATCAAAGGAGACAAAATGAAAGAACAAAATAAAATTCAAATCATTGCTGAAGAGTTAAAGGAAAAAATATTTTATAAAGGTAATAAATATAATATCTTTGAATATGGCAGGATATTTTCTGGAAAACAAAATCCATATAGCGATACTTTTATTAAAACCAGCCGAATAAAAATTTATTGTATCAGATGTATTAATATGGATATTACGGAAAGTTTATCCGAAACACCTGAAGATGATAAAATGTTTTTTAAGGAAGATAAAGTTAAGCAGTCACTCGGGGAATTTTCCTTACATGATTATGATGAAAATATTAATGAAATTCTAGAAAAGAGTTTTTTAAAAATTATTTTAAATATTATTCCTCAAGAATACTCTCTGTATCTCAGTTCTTCTCAAAAAGAAATATATGATGAATCAGGTGAAATTATAAATACTAATAACAGATATAAGGAAGAAATGATGGATGGAGAAATGATATTTGAATGTTTTCCGGAAGATTTTAATAAAATATATCATGTTTTTTATAAAGAGTTAAAACAGGAAAAAGGTTTTATATTACAAAAAAATAAATTATATTATTTACGTGTTTTTTATGAAGAATATAAAACAGAAAATTCTTGCAGGGATTTTTTAAATAATTCTTATATTTCATTAGAATTTTTGCCTGATAATGAGGGTATAATATTATATACAAATAAAATTAATCATCTGGAACTTCTTCAGGAATATATAAAACTAAAAGAAATTAATAGAGACTTAAGCAGGAATGTTACCAGACAATATTGCAGAATATGATATATTTATAAAATTATTTAAATATAAGATTTTAAGATAAAAAAATTAATTTCTTTTGGAGTGCTTTCATGACAGAAGTAAGTATAATTAGTGCTTTTTCTGCAGGTTTGTTTTCTTTTCTCTCTCCCTGTGTTTTACCGCTTATTCCGGCATATATATCATATATAACTGATGTTTCAGTCGAGGAAATAAAAGCGGGAAATTCGAAAAATAAAATATTTATAAGAGTGATAATCAAAACATTGTTATTTATTTTAGGTTTTTCATTTATTTTTGTAACGTTAGGAGCATCAATAACTTTTTTAGGGACTTTCATTTCCTTAAAGTTTAATTTATTTAGTAAACTAGCAGGATTAATAATAATTTTGTTTGGATTACATACAACTGGAATAATAAGTTTTAAATGGATGTATAAAGAAAAACGTTTTAATTTGCAGAATATATCAATGGGTTTTTTTACACCATTTATTATAGGAATGGCTTTTGCTTTTGGATGGACACCGTGCATTGGTCCGATACTTGGAGCTATATTGACATACGCAAGTATGCAGGGAACTATTAAGCAGGGTATTATATTATTATCAATTTATTCTTTAGGATTAGGATTTCCCTTTTTATTAACAGGTATTATGTTTAACAGTTTTTTAAGTTTTTATTCAAAAATAAAAAAACATTTTAGGTTGATTGAGATTCTTAGCGGTACATTATTAATAATAATAGGGATATTAATTCTTTCGGACGATCTTCAAAGAATTTCAAGTTATTTGAATTTTAAATTTAGTATTTAATATTTAATAAAAAGGCTGCATCTTATGGCGTTGGACCCAGAAGTAATATTATTTTATACTATAGGTTTTTTTATTTATTTTAATATTAAAGTAGCCCTTTTTTTGGTTTTTTTTAAGTCTGCAAAAAAAATAATGAAAAAAGGGAAAAGAACTGATAAAAAAGCTGAATTATCAGATGAGGAATTACGTAAATGGTATGAAAATAGTACTTTTAAGAGAATTTCAAAAATAGAATATTCCGAAGATATGGTTAAGCTGATGCGTACAATATATGAATCTAATCTGAATGAACTTACTGATGATAATCCTCATAAAAAAATTCACAAGACTCCATCTTCCCCTTCAATAGAAAAAATTCAATTAGGGAATTTAACTATTGTTAAAGGTTTAATCCCGCGATATATGGTAAAAAAACCTATTATAGAAGATGAAAATCCAGAAGAAATTGATAAGGGAAACAATAAATTGCCTGATATAAAAATAGTTTGATTAAATAAATAATTTAAATTAATTTATGAAATAAAAATGCCGATATATATATAATAAATTTAATCATAGATTAGGAGTAAATAAATGAAAAGTAGAAATATTATAATTATTGTGTTTATGATATTTATTATATCTATTGCCTGCAGTACAAGTCCTCAAGATGAAGAAGATAAAGAAATTCCGCAGAAAGAAACATTTGTTCTCCCGGATCCGGATAAGGAATTTGCCGGATCAGAAGCATGTAAAGATTGTCATTTGAATATTTATAATAAATGGGAAGAGAGTTTACATGCTTTATTTATAAGAAAACCTGAAGAAGATCCGGGAGTTGTTGCAGATAGTGATTTTAACGGAGTCGATGATTTTAAACAGGGAATAACATTAGGAGACACAACTAATGTCCCTAGAAATGATATTGTGTTTGAGACATATTGGCTTTCTCGAGTTTCTCCGCGTCTATTTTACAATACAAATGATGGTTATGGAGTAAAAATCGAAGACAAATCATATAAAATATTTTATACGTTAGGAGGAAACAGTTACTGGAAGCAATTATTTATTACAAAAATTGATAATCTGTTTTTTATTCTCCCTATTCAGTACAATGAAAAAACAAATTATTGGGCATTATATGATACATCTGTATGGTATACAGGAACAAATCCTGTAACTCCGTCAACAGATGTTTCCTGGGAGAAAAACTGCTCTGGATGTCATGTTACAGGACTTGTATATGCAGGGAAAAATGAAAAAGGGAATTATGTGACTGTATATAAAGAATTAAATATAGGATGTGAAGCATGCCATGGTTCTGGTAAAATGCATATAAATAAAAACGGAGAAAAAGGCACTATTATTAATCCTTCTAAATTAATTACAAAAAGAGCTGGAGATATTTGTGCTGCATGTCATTCAAGAGGAAGAAGTATACCGTTTGGGATTTTTCCTTTCCCATGGGATGATTCCAGTAATACAGCATTTCGTCCAGGTAGTAATCTTGAGAGGTTTTTTTCATTAATAGAAAGTATTCGTAATGCAAATCAGAATAATCATGCACAATCCGATGAATTTAAATTGAGCAGACATGCACAGGCTGGGATTACCTGTTATACATGTCATGAGCCGCATAACAGCGAATGGGAGCATAGTTTAAATAGAAATCCAGATGATAATTCTCTTTGTATAATAACAGATTGTCATTCAAGCGACTTAAATTCTCTATATGTTCTTTCAGGGATTACTTCAAGCGGGGATATTTCAGGACATACAAAACATAAAGTCGATAAAAATAATACATCAAAACCTTATGATGGAGGCGGAAGTAAATGTATTTCATGCCATATGCCATATACTGCTTCTTCATCTGTGTTATGGGATATTTCTAATCACAGTTTTACTATTTTTTATCCTGCAGAAACAAACAAAATAGGAAATGCGCGTCCTAATTCCTGTATGAATGGAAATTGCCATACGATAAAAGATAATTCAGTGAATAATTGGAGTTCTGCAAATGAAGTCGATAATAATAATGCAACAATTGCAATAACCGATTTATGGGGTAACTTACCACCTGTTGCTGATGCAGGGCAGAATTTATTGGCTTCACTGGATTCAACAGTTAATCTTGATGGTAGTAAAAGCTTTGATCCGAATGATTCAACTTTACCATATGGGGATGATATTAATTACAATTGGATTCAAAAAGAAGGTCCTGTAAATATAAATCTTGATAATAATAATATATCTAAACCTGGTTTCAAAGCTGTTTTCCCTGGTGAATATACTTTTGAATTAAAAGTAAGCGACAGTACATTAGAAAGTAAAGCAAGCTCTATTAAAGTAACAGTAATAAGGAAATAGCATAGTCATAAAAAATATCCCCACCGTTATGCCGTGAAAGATAATATGTTTTGAACCTGCCTTAGACAGGTGGGTGCCCTCTTAAATATTTTTTGCGTCCTTCTCTAGAAGAAAGCTTGCAAGCCATATTTAAAGTCAGACTCCCTTTAAAAAAATGTTGGATCAAACATATCACATTAGCACGGACATGGCAGGGATATTTTGTTTTTTATTATAAATAATATTATCATATTTTATTAAAAAATTCAAACTTTTATATAAAAAAATACTTTACATCAATTCTATTTTTACTTATAATGCAATCTGCAAATTTATGTATATGTTATTGTATAAGGAAAATTGAATATGGAAAAAATCAAGGGACTCAAATGTAAAGAATGCGGAAATGAATATTCTCAAGATGCGGTTCATGTTTGCGAATTATGTTTTGGACCGTTGGAGGTAGTATATAATTATGAAGTCATTGCAAAGGAATTAACAAAAGAAAAAATAAAAAAAGGTCCAAAAAGTTTATGGCGATATAAAGAATTATTACCTATAAATGGAGAACCAACTGTTGGTATTTTTGCAGGGTATACACCTCTTATAAGAGCACATAATCTTGAAAAAAAATTAGGGATGAGGGAGCTTTATATTAAAAATGATACAGTTAATCATCCTACACTTTCTTTTAAAGATAGAGTTGTAGCTATTGCTTTAACTAAAGCAAAAGAATTTGGTTTTGATACTGTTGCATGTGCTTCAACAGGGAATTTGGCTAATTCAGTAGCTGCTCATTCTGCCAGTGCAGGGTTACGCAGTTTTATTTTTATTCCATGGAATCTGGAACAGGGGAAAGTTATCGGTAGTCTTGTTTATTCTCCTAATCTTATTGCTATTAATGGAAATTATGATGATGTAAATCGTCTATGCAATGAAATATCAGGTAAATATAATTGGGCATTTGTCAATATTAATATTCGTCCTTATTATGCAGAAGGTTCAAAAACACTTGCTTATGAAACAATAGAACAGCTTGATTGGAAAGCTCCAGAACAGGCAGTTGTTCCTATTGCATCAGGATCGCTGCTTACAAAAATATGGAAAGGTTTGCATGAATTTGAAAAACTGGGTTTTATAAAAAATATGAATACGAAAATTTACGGAGCTCAAGCATTGGGATGTTCTCCTGTAGTAACAGCTTTTAAACAAAATACTGATATTATTAAACCTGTAAAACCAAATACAATTGCAAAGTCAATTGCTATAGGTAATCCAGCGGATGGATATTATGCTTTAAAAACTATTATAGAAAGCGGTGGAAAAGCAGAAAGTGTTACAGACGACGAAGTTGTTGAAGGTATAAAACTGCTTGGTAATACAGAAGGAATTTTTACAGAAACAGCAGGTGGAGTTACGATTGCGACATTACAGAAATTAGTTAATACTGGACAGTTAGACCCTGAAGCATCTACTGTAGCTTATGTTACTGGAAACGGGCTTAAAACTCAAGAAGCTCTAGAAGGCAGGTTAAGTAATGTAACACAAATTGAACCTCATCTGGATGCGTTTGAAGAAATGATGAAAAAAGCAAAATCGTAATATTGGTACTGTCAAAAATAATATTATCAAGGAGAATAGTATGGATCCAAATCAAATAGATTTAAAAAGTCTTAAATCTGGAGGTTTTATGAAACAGAGACAGAAGGATAAATTTTCTGTAAGAATAAAAATCCCTGTTGGTATTATAGAGTCAGATAAAGTAGCCAAACTTGCAGAAGTTTCTAAAAAATACGGAAAAGGATATATACATCTTACAACAAGACAGGCAATTGAAATCCCATGGGTAGACTTTTCACAATTTGAAAATTTAAAGAAAGATCTGGATCAGGTTGGGCTTGGCCCAGGCTCATGCGGTCCAAGAGTTCGTAATGTAGTGGCATGCCCTGGTTCATATATTTGCACACATGGTCTTTTGAATTCTCAAGAACTTGGGATTAAGATTGATAAAGAATTTTTTGGAAAGGATCTTCCTGTAAAACTTAAAATTGCTGTTAGCGGGTGTCCTAATTCATGCGCAAAACCGCAGGAAAATGATATTGGGTTACTGGCTGTTGTTGAACCAGCACTGGATAAAAGTTTATGTACTGATTGTGGCTTATGTATTGAAACATGTAAAGAAGGAGCAATATATAAAGAAAATAATGAATTGAAATTTAATAGATCTAAATGTACTTTTGACGGAGACTGTATATTTAATTGTCCAATGGATGCATGGAAAGCTGGCAAAATCGGATATAATGTATTTGTTGGTGGAAAGATAGGACGTAAACCGCAGTTAGGGCATCTTCTGGTTGAATTTATTTCTGAGGATTCTGTTCTGGATACCATAAATAGAGTAATAAATTATTTTGTAAAAAATTATAGACAGGGCGAAAGAATAGGAGATACAATAAATCGTGTTGGTATTGAGAATATGAAAAGAGATTTTTAAATATATTATATTTATATAACAAAGGAGAATTTTAATGGAGGATAAATCAATATCAGCTTGTGTTGATCTTACACATGATGTATGTCCTATTACATTTGTTAAATCTAAACTAAAACTGGAAGAATTGAATAAAGGTGATATTCTTGAAATAAAATTAAAAAAAGGCAGTGCTGTTGAGAATGTCCCTAGAAGCTTAAAAATGGAAGGACACAAAATAATTAAAATTACACAAGAGGATGATATATATACTTTATTGGTGGAAAAAGGGGAATAGGAAAAATAAGAAAGGAGATTTTTATGGCTATTAAAGTAAGAATACCAACTCCATTACGTAAAATTACCGCTGATAATAGCGAAGTAACAGCAGAAGGGAATAATATTGGAGAGATTGTTGAATATCTGGAAAAAAAATACCCGGGAATAAAAAATCGTATATGTGAGGAAGATGGAAAGATTAGAAGATTCATTAATATTTATAAGAATGATGAGGATATACGTTTTTTACAGGGGCAGGAAACTCCTGTAGGGAATAATGATGAAATCTCTATTGTCCCGGCTATAGCAGGGGGAAGATAATATTTAAGGGAGTAAGTAATGAAAATTGCGGTAACTGGAAAGGGTGGTGTTGGAAAAACCACACTGGCTGCCACACTGGCAAAGCTATTTGCAAAAGATGGGTATAATGTAATTGCTCTGGATGCAGATCCGGACGCTAATCTTGCGCAAACACTGGGGATTAGTGAGGAAAAACAGAAAGAACTCATTCCTATTGCAGAGATGAAAACTCTGATTAATGAACGTACAGGCAAAGATGAAGATGGTGTTGGAAATTTTTTCCGGTTAAATCCAAAAGTAGATGATATCCCTCAAAAATATGCATTAAACCATGAGGGAATTAAACTTCTTGTTTTAGGAAAAGTTCATCAAGGCGGAAGCGGCTGCTATTGTCCAGAAAATGTCTTTTTAAAAAGTCTCCTGAGTCATTTAATTATTCAATCAGAAGATATAGTTATCGTTGATATGGAAGCTGGGATTGAACATCTTACTAGAGGATCATCCCGATCAGTAGATTTTCTAATTGTTGTAGTTGAACCCGGGACTAAAAGTCTTCAAACAGCAAAAACAATTTATAAATTAGCAAAAGATCTTGGCATAAAAAATATTTATAGTGTTGGCAATAAAATTTTAAAAGATGATGAAAAAGAATTTCTTAAAAATAGTATTCCAGAAATCCCATTTTTAGGATTTATACCATATAAAGAAAAAATTATTGAAGCAGATTTAAAATCAATTCCACCATATCAAAACTGTCCTGAATTAGTAGAAGAAGTTCAAAAAATAAAAGACAATTTAATATTAAAAAAGTTGTAATTATTTATACAGGAGGGAATATGGCATATAAAAAGTATAAAGATCGTATTGGAGGAATAAACCACTGGTTATTTAATCAAGAGGAATTTAAACACATTATTTCTCGTCCTTTTAGAGATGTAGAATATTCAAATGTTATTAATGGATCCGGAATTGTAAATGGCGAACAGAAATATCCAAAGGGATATCAGGATGTTATAATTCCTGAACTTAAACAAAGAGCGGATTTTTTTAAAGAAATACCTGCTTTAAAAACACTAAAACCAGAAGAACATAAAGTATTGACAGTGTTAGTTGGAGATAAAGATGATCCAAAAGTTGCAGCTTCAAGAAGTTATGTTGGTATGAAATCCGCAACAACAAAACTTGCAGGGCTTTCCAGTATGGTAGAAGAGCTCCCGTCTCAAATAACAGCTTCTTTACTTTATCAAAAATTGAATGAATGGAATAAAGACAGAACCATATCTATCCTTATGTTTCAACTGCCATTTGGAGGAAGAGCAGGAGAAATAATTGATACTACTGCTTTATGTAACCGCATTGATATTACAAAAGATGGAGATGGGCTTAATCAGGTTACGCTGGGTCTTATGTCTTTAGGTGCTGACAGGTATTTTGACTGCTGTACACCAAGCGGAATGTTAGACCTTGCCAGTGTTTATTTATATAGAGAAAAAGGAATTCCTTTGCGGCCGGATGGGATAGCAAGTTTTGCAGGATTTGAAGTAATGGTTGCAGGAAGGAGTGCAATTGTTGGAGAACCGCTTTTTAATCTTCTTAAACGATTTGATGCAACAACTTTAGGCCCGCTGCATACTCGTTCCGGTTCAGGCGGAGCAATAGATGGTGAAACTCAGCTTAAGATTTATACTGAACTTACAAAACGTGCTGATATAATTTTTTCATGTATGGGTTTTCATCCATATAAGATACATACCGATTCAGAATATTTTATTAACGCAGATATGCTTAAAGAAAAATGTTTAATAATTGATGCATCGACTTCATTCAAAAAAGACGGTAAAAAACCATATGGTGATGTTGATCCAAAAGCCCGTTTTAAAGCATCTGCATATACTCTGGAAACAGGCGGTGTTGGTCCTGCAACCGTAACAAAGCTTGTACATCAGGGATGGCGTGGAATGTTGTATCAAAATATTGAAAAAGTAAAAAAAGCATTAGAAGATAATAAACCGTTAGTTATATCAACTTTTTCAAAACTGCTTGCTTCTTATAGTAAGACAGGTGAGTCTCTTGTAAATGAGAATGCAGTAGAACTTTATGAAAGAGCAGTACATAGAGATAGTCATCCTGTACATGCATTAGATGCTCTGGAAGTTATTCTCCCTCTACTTATGGGGAAATAATGTAAAAAT
>JACRDZ010000161.1 GCA_016212735.1 Candidatus Firestoneibacteriota bacterium
ACTATTTAAAAAAAGAAATATTATCACTTGCAAATTGAGAAAAAGTTATTGGTTTTCGTTTTGTAACTTTTTCAACTGTATCAGTTATATTTGCTGTATATCCATTTCTATTTATTGAGTATAATTCAAGAAGACTATTAACAATAATTTCTGGCATTCCTGCTGAAATCATATTATTATAAACATCTTTATCAGATATACTTATATATGAAATTTTCCTGCCAAGTAATCTAGAAAAAATTTCTGCTATTTCATTGTTTGATATTGCTTCCTGTCCGGTAATATTATATGCTTTTTTCTCATGTCCATTTTCAGTTAATGCTTTAAATGCAACAGATGCAATATCTCTGACATCAACCAGACTTATCTTTGCATCTTCAAGCGGCAGGTAAAATGCACTATTATTTTTGATGCTCGTGCTGGTATATGCTATATAATTTTGCATAAATGAATTTGGTCTTAAAAAAGTATAATCTATACTTGAATCCATAATAATTTTTTCTATTTCTCGATGCCATCTACTCAGCATTATACCCGGTTCAATATCAGCTCCCAACCCGGATAACCTTACGATATGCTTTACCTTTGCTTTTTTCGCAGTATCAATAAAATTCTTACTCATAAGAACCATATTGGGTGCAAGCGGAGTAAGAAAAAATACTTTTTCAATGCCGTCTAAAACTTTTTCAAGATTACCGGGATTAAAAAAATCCATCTCTACTATTTCACATTTATCGTTTTTTAGTGAAGCTGCTTTTTCTGCGCTATGCACTCCCAATCGAATAAATTTTCCTGCTGAAAGGAATTCCTTTGTTAGCTGTTTTCCAATATTTCCAGTTGCGCCTGTTAATAAAATTTTATTTTCCATGCTATTTCTCCTTTTTAATGTAGTTTTAAATTAAGTTATAGGTTAAAATATATTTATTAACAGCATTTGTCAAGTAGGCACTTTTTGGAAACTCTGTATCTAAAATGAAACTAAAAGCATTAAATAAGGAGCTATGGAATGAAAAAAAAGTACAATTGTCCAATAGAAGTAACATTGGATGCAATTGGTGGAAAGTGGAAAACCCTGATATTATGGCATTTAAAGGAAAAATCATTGCGTTCTGGCCAGATCAAAAAATTAGTTCCTGGTATAACTCAAAAAATATTAACTCAAAAACTTAGAGAACTTGAAAATCATGGATTAATAAGCAGAAAAGTCTATGCTCAAATGCCTCCAAAAGTAGAATATACTTTAACAACATATGGAAAAACAATAAGACCAATACTTGATAATTTATGTAAATGGGGAACTAAACATATAAAAAATCTACCAGGCTCGATTACTTTTACTTGATCATGTTAAAATCTTTTATGCTTTATGTGTGCCTTCAGAAATTACCATGATTCCCTTAATAAAATCTTGATTTATTTTATATCTTTTTTGTTTGTCGATGAAATAAAATGGGGAAATAAAACGCTATGGGACAAAAGTAAAAGTTAACGCAGTTAATATGTCTCAGTATCAGTTTTTTATCCTCATAAAAAAAGAGGAAGTGAAGTAATGGATAAAATGGGAATATTACCAAAATATAAAGGCACATTATGCCATAATCATTGGAAACCCTACTACAAATATGAATGCACACATAAAAAAAATGAAATCAGTTCAATTCATGCTCTAAATCTATTATTTCAAGGAGAATTACCAGAATTTATGAAATATATTGGTAAGATTATGCTGAATAGTTACCAAAAAAAAACAATTAGTAAATATAAATAGTACCTGCCGAAATCAATTTACTTTTTTAAGTTGTTTTCTCATTGATGGGCCATCTATCTCGACTTTCTCTTTTAGTCTCAAAAATCATTGCAGCTGTAATGCGTAAAGTGTAAACCAACTATGCAGTACTTATTAAATCAAACTTTTGGAGTAACTGATTCTGCAACAGAGGAAGCTCTTCAAGTTTTTTCTCTGCTGTATTATCAGGATAAATTAATAATATTTCGTGTATCCCTTTTAATGCTGTGATTAAGGATGAAACGCTCATTTCCAATCCCGCTTCTTTTGCTTTGTATTGTAACAATTTTATCAAACAAATACGCCAGTACACTTATGAACGCATCTATTCGTATTTTCCTGTCAGTCCAGTGCCATATCGGATGTAATGAGATTATTCTATGATCTTTTATTGTTCTGAAACTATCTTCAACTTTATATTTGTCTTTATATACACCAATTACCTCACCGCTTTCTGCTTCTAACCCGAAACTGTTCCTCGTATGATCCTGATAATACGTAAAGCTGTTTGTTCCATCATATAGAAGCATATCCAATAACAGGATTTTGTCAATAATATCCGTTAAATTTATTTCTTGAGCAACCTTTAAAATAGCCATTGGCAAGCCAAATTCTTTAGAATGCACTTTTTGCAGAGATTTTTTTAAATCGAATAATTTGGTTAAAATATCATGAGCAGTACCAAGGTAAATTTTTTTGGTAACAACTTTGCTCCTGCCAGAGCCTCTGGTTGTACCTGAATTAGACGGGTCAACTTTCACGCGGTAGGTTGTGCCTGCGTAATAATATCTGTTACCTTTTTTAATTTCAGGGAAAATAGTGTATTTTTTAAAGTCTTTCACCTGGATTTGTTAGATAGTTAGTATGTTTTAATTATATTATATTCTGTATCGCGCTGTGCAGGAGTTAGACCTGCTGTTCGAATAAGATCTATCATTTCATTCTTGCTTAATCTATATGAAACTCCTGTTGCTTTAACAACATTTTCTTCAAGCATTATACTGCCGAGATCATTTGCTCCATACCATAAGCTGATCTGTCCTATTTCTTTTCCGCATGTTACCCATGAGCCGTGAATATTTGGAATATTATCAAGAAAGAGTCTTGATATTGCAAGTGTTTTTAAATAATCATAAGTTGATGTTTTTCTGCCGCCTAACTCAGTGTGTCCAGGCTGAAATATCCATGGGATAAATGCTCTGAACCCTTTTGTTTTATCCTGCAAGTTTCTAATATATTCAAGATGTGTCAGCCTATCTGAAAAACTCTCTATACTTCCCATCATCATAGTAGCAGTTGTTTTAAATCCATGATTATGTGCCTGCTCCATTACGTTAAGCCAGACCTGTCCTGTAATTTTTTTCGGGCTGATTTTACCGCGAATACGGTCCTCAAGAATTTCTGCTCCGCCGCCTGGTATAGAATTCAGACCGGCTTCTTTTAATCTGGTTAAAATATCCGAAATCGAATAATTTGTAATTTTTGTAAAATGAATAATTTCAGGCGGAGAAAAGGAATGAATACAAATATTTTTAAAAGCAGATTTTATTTTTACAAGCATGTTAATATAATAATCAAATGGAAGATCCGGATGCAGTCCGCCCTGAAGCATAATCTGAGTTGCACCTGCTTTATGTGCTTCTTTAACTTTTTCGAGAATTTCTGTGTCAGAAAGCACATAGGCATCTTTTGAATCTTTATCGCGGTAAAAAGCGCAGAATGAACAATGGTTTATACAGATGTTTGTATAATTTATATTTCTGTCAACAACAAAAGTGGCTAAATTATTCTGCTTATATTTTTCTCTGAAATGGTTGGCTGTCTTTCCTATTTCTGGTAATGGGGCTTCTTTTAATAAAACTAACGCTTCTTTTTTCTCCAGACGTTTCCCTGAAAGAATATTCTGTAAGATTTTATTGTAAGATTTCATAATTATTTATTAAATAATCCAGGCGGTGTCAAAAAGCGTAAAACATCGTTTAAGTCTTTTAGTCCTTTATTTATAAGAGAATTCATTACCTCAGGATATAAACCTGAAGAAGGTAATATTTTATCTGGCAACAAATTAAATATAGTTTCTTTGTTTTCCTTTTTGTATGTTACTGGTACATTTAAAGAAGCAAATTCTAATTCCGGAACTATATCAACAAATCCGTGTTCTTTTGCATGATTGAAGAACTGCAGCATGCCTTCCTGATAATCTTTTCCGAATTCAAAACGTAAACTTTTAAAATATGCATATAAAAACACATCATCAAATTCTTCCCAGCGGGCACAGGCACAGGCTATTTCACGCAATCTCCCTGAGCTATATTCCATCGAAGATATAAAGCAAGAAAATATTTCCTGTAAAAGCTCCGGTTTTGTTTCTGCAAACTCGCGTCTTACTGCCCATACAGCATAAACCATTTTTTTGCCAGTTAATTCTTTCCATTCTTTACCAAGATCATAAATATATAATCCTTCTGTCCTATATAAAGCATGCAGTGCATCGTCGCCTATAAGAAGTGCAGCATCAGCTTCATTAAGAGTTTCTTTTAAAGTTGATTTATTATCTGTATATTCTAATTCAAAATTATATTTTTCTTTAAGAATAACCTTAGTTAAAATTCTTGAAGTAGCAGAACTTTTTGTCAGAGCAACTTTTTTCCTATTTAACTTTTTAATAGGATATTTACTGATAAGTAATATGCTTTTTACTTCACCATCTGAGCTTACAGTTAGTTCAGGTAATAAAAGCAGTTTATCTGCATGCAGACAATATTCAATAGTTGAAATCGGACTTACATCCAGAGTTCTGTTTAAAAGCATTTGATTTAACTCTGTCGGAATTCCTTTCACAAGTTCCATATCAAATAGAACTTTGTTTTTTATAAGTCCATAATAAAGCGGAAGGCAGTTCAGAAATTGAATGTGTCCAACCCTGGGTCTCATATTGTTTCCTCCTTTGATACTCAAAAGGATCTCCAGCCCTTTTGATGTTTTTGATTTTCATCAAAAACTGGTACCCCGGAACCCCGAGGTAATTCCCAAAACCTCCATTAATAATTACACATTTTCTCTGTATTTGAAAGAGCACTTAGAAATCAATAAATTTTAATAACATTATATAATGTATCTCGTTCAACTGGAGTATACCCTGTTTCTTTAATCATGTCTACTAATTCCTTTTTAGAAATATATTGTTCTGTTTTTGCTCCAGCAGAATGCGTGATTTTTTCTTCAACAACTGTACCGTCCAGATCATCAACACCAAAGTCCAGTGACAATTGTGCAATATCCAGTCCTACCATAATCCAGAATGCTTTTATATGATTAAAGTTATCCAGCATAAGACGTGATATTGTGTACATTTTTATATTTTCATATGCATGAGGTCTTATATAAGTTTTTTCGAACTCAGTATTCTGCGGATGAAAAGGAAGCGGAATAAATGACTGAAATCCGCCTGTTTCATCCTGTAAATTACGTAATTCAATAAGATGATCTATTATTTCTTCTTTAGTTTCAACATGCCCGTATAAAAGAGTTGCGTTGGAGCGTAATCCAAGCTTATGAGCAGTGTGCATAACTTCCAGCCAGCGCGTACCTGAAGCCTTTTTACTACATACAGCTTCTCTGACACGAGGACTAAAAACCTCTGCTCCGCCGCCAGGCAAAGAACCAAGTCCTGCTTCTTTTAGAATACCAAGCACTTCTTTTATGGTTTTGCCGGATATCTGTGAAAAATAATCTATTTCAACTGCAGTAAAACCCTGAATGTGGATGTTTGGCATTCTTTCTTTTATTCTTCGGATAACTTCCACATAATATTCAAACGGTAAAGTCGGATGAAGCCCGCTTACAACATGAACTTCTGTTATTCCTATCGGAAGAGCATCTTCTGCATATTTTACTGCTTCATCAATACTCATTGAATACGCATCCGAATCTTCCGCATTACGGCTGAAAGCGCAGAATTTACAGCGTGACACACATATATTTGTAAGATTTATATGTCTGTTTACATTAAAATAAACATGATTTTTTGTCTTTTTATTTTTTACAAATCTGGCAAGTTCACCAAGAGTATGAATATCATTAAATTCAAATAACTTTAAACCGTCTTTTTTAGTTAGACGTTTACCGTTTAATACTTTATCTTTAATGCTATGTATGTCTATTTTCATGATTTATGTATCCTTTAGGCTCTAAATTTTAATTTTTAAAATAAAAATCAATCCATGTAAAAATAAAAATCAATATGCTGATAAATCCGTTTGCAGTAAAAAATGCTACGTTAACTCTGGATAAATCTTTAGGTGAAACTATATGATTTTCATACCATAAAACTGAAGCAACTGTCAATACTCCAAAAAAATAGAAAAGTTTTAATCTAAATAAAAATCCTGTTGCAAAAAGGAGTATCACTGTTAAAAAATGCAGAAAAGCAGTGGTTTTCAAAGCTTTTTCTAATCCAAAATATGCAGGGATAGAATACAATCCTTCTTTACAGTCAAAATTTATATCCTGACATGCATAAATGATATCAAATCCTGCTGTCCAGAAGCAAATTGCCAATCCAAGTAATAATACTTTCATTGAAGGCAGTGTGTTTGTAATACCAATCCATGCTCCTATTGGAGAAAGCCCAAGAGAAATACCAAGTACAAAATGACTTAAATATGTAAACCTTTTAGTATAAGGATAAATTATCATTGGAAGAACTAAGAAAGGCCAGAGATAACGGCACAAAGGAGAAAGCTCGAATGCAGCAGAAATATAAATAACCAGAGTTAAAAATGAAAAAACTATAACTTCGTTTTCTGTTAAAAGCTTTTTTGGCAATGCGCGGTCCTGTGTGCGGGGATTGCGTATATCTATTTCTTTATCTACGTATCTATTAAAAGCCATTGCAAAGCTTCTTGCCCCAACCATAGCAACTGTAATCCAGAGAAAATTCCGGTCGAAAGATATTTTCCCTAAAGACAAAAGAATCCCAAGATATGCAAATGGCAAAGCAAATATAGAATGCTCTATTTTTATCATCTGCAGGAATATTATAATTTTATTAAGAATATTTATCCCTTTTTTTTCTTCCATATTCTTATTCAGAATTAAAATCCGTATTCCTTCCATCTTGAATTTACTAAATCTACTATATTTTTATCCATTTTTATATCAAGAGGCCATTTGCGCGGATGTCCCTCTTCCTGTGTCTTTTTAGTTGCATCTACTCCCATTTTTGACCCGTATTTAGGAACAGGTGCAGAATGATCAAGAACGTCCAGAGGCCCTTTATGGAAAAATATATCTCTTTCAGGATCAACATTATTAAACACTTTCCATGTAACTTCGGAATAATTTTGAACATCTACATCATCATCAACAATTATAATAACTTTGGAAAACATCATCTGTCCCAGACCCCAGAGCAGGCTGGCAACTTTACGCGCCTGACCAGGATATTCTTTTTTAATAGAAACAATCACACAATTATGGAAAACACCTTCAAAAGGCAGAGAATAATCAACAATTTCCGGCAATTGTGTTCTTACAAGAGGCAGGAATATTCTTTCTGTGGCTTTTCCCATAAAGCAATCTTCCATCGGAGGTTTTCCAACAATAGTTGCAGGGTAAATTGCATCTTTTCTGCGTGTAATGCATTCTATGTGAAACACAGGAAAATCTTCAACAGGAGAATAATATCCTGTATGATCGCCAAATGTTCCTTCCGGTCTTATCTCTTTCAGATCCACGTAACCTTCAAGAATAAATTCAGCATGTGCAGGAACATATAAATCCAGTGTATGAGCTTTTACTGTTTCCACTGCTTCTGTGCGTAGAAAGCCCGAAAAAATCAATTCGTCCAGACCCGGAGGAAGCGGTGCGGTTGCAGAATATATGGTAGCAGGATCTCCGCCAAGTGCTACTGCAACTTCCATTTTTCTGCCTAACTTTTGATGCTCACGATAATTACGTGCGCCGTCATGATGAGTATGCCAGTGCATGCCAGTAGTTTTTTTATCATAAACCTGCATACGGTACATACCAATGTTCTGAACACCGGTATCAGGATTTTTTGTAATAACGAGAGGAAGTGTGATAAATCTTCCGGCATCATGAGGCCAGCATTTCAATATAGGAATTATGTCTAGATTAACGTCTGTTTCTATTACTTCCTGGCATGGTGCGGACTTGATTTTCTTGGGCTGGAAATTTGACAATTCTTTTAACTTTAAAAGCACGCCTATTTTTTCCCAGAAAGTTTTAGGTGGAGATGATGGAACAAGAGACATCATGCGTAGAGCAATTTTATCGAGAGATTCTGTTTCAAGAGCCCAGTTCATTCTTTCAATAGATGCAAATGCATTGATTAAAACAGGGTATGGGGAATTATGAACTTTTTCAAACAAAAGTGCTGGACCATTTTTTTTTACCATACGATCAGCAATTTCAGTTATTTCAAGTTCGGAATTTACTGTCGCAGATATGCGGCGCAAATTGTTTTTTTTCTCAAGTAGATCAATAAAATCCCTTAAATTATTATATGACATGATAACTCCTTAATATTTATATCCAATTACATCCAATATTCTTCTTAAATCATCCAGAGAGAAGTATTCTATTTCTATACTGCCTTTTTTCCCTTTTGATTTAATTTTTATTTTTGTACCAAAAAATTTCTGCAGATTATTTTCAATATCTTTTATTTCTGAATCACTTTCTTTTTGAGTTTTTTCCTGCTTTTGTTTTTTTGGATCCGACAATGCTTTTACAAGACTCTCTACCTGTCTTACGGAAAGGCCCTTTTTAATAATTTCATCAGCAATAGCCATCTGTTTATCAATATGTGGAACCGCTAATAATGCTCTTCCATGACCTGATGAAAGCAGATTACTGGAAATCATTTCTTTAATTTTATCCGGTAGTTTTAAAAGCCGTAAAATATTTGTAATGGTTGCTCTGTCTTTTCCGACTTTTACAGCCACATCTTCCTGTTTAAGATGGAATTTTGTTAATAACTGTTGATATGATTCAGCTTCTTCAATAGTATTTAAATTCTCCCTTTGTATATTTTCTATAATAGCAAGTTCAAGCATTTTCTCATCAGAAACATCTTTTAATATTGCAGGTATTTTTACCAGTCCAAGAGCTTTACAAGCACGATATCTGCGCTCGCCTGCAATTAAATCATACTTATTATTTTTACCTTTTCTTACAATCACAGGCTGAATAATTCCCTGCTCTTTGATTGAAGCCATAAGCTCCTGTAATTTCCCCTCGTCAAAATTCTGGCGAGGTTGATATTTCTGCGGTTCAATATCTGTAATATCAATATCATGAACAACCGCATGCTGGTCAAGAGCATCCAGTACTTCATTTTTCTCCTCACGTGGAGGGATTAAACTGTTTAAACCTTTACCTAATGCTATTTTCATTATTATTTATCACTTCCTTAGTCAGTTCAAGGTAAGCTTCTGCTCCCCTGGATTTTATTGCATAAAAAATTATAGGTTTACCAAAACTCGGAGCTTCACTTAAAGCTACATTTCTTGGAATAGTTGTTTTGAATACTTTATTTTGAAAAAATTTTCGTATTTCATCTGATACCTGCTGAGACAAATTTAGCCTATTATCATGCATTGTAAGAAGCGCGCCTTCAACTTCCAGATATGTATTAAGTCTTTCTTTGACAAGATTTACAGTATTAATCAGCTGTCCAAGCCCTTCCATTGCATAATATTCGCACTGAATTGGGATAAGAACAGAATCAGCCGCAACAAGAGTATTTATAGTTAACAGTCCAAGAGAAGGTGGACAATCGATAATAACAAAATTATATTTTTGCTTCTCTTTATCCAGAGCTTCACGAAGACGAGTTTCACGAGAAAGCATATTAACCATCTCTACTTCTGCACCTGTAAGATGAATATTTGCAGGCACTATTTCAAGCAAATTTAACTCTGTATATTTTTTAACTTCAAGAATGCTTTTACCATTTATAAGAACATCATAAATAGTATGCTTTAAATTCTGTTTATCTATTCCCATCCCGCTTGTAGTATTACCTTGCGGATCCATATCTATAAGTAAGGTTTTCTTTTCTGCTGCAGCAAGACATGCAGCAAGGTTTACTGCTGTAGTAGTTTTACCTACTCCTCCCTTTTGATTAGCAACAGCAATTACTTTTCC
>JACRDZ010000162.1 GCA_016212735.1 Candidatus Firestoneibacteriota bacterium
CAAAAGTCACTTAGAACACATAATTGGTAATTTTAGAAATGATACAAAGAAAAGCAAATGCTTTGTAGCTTTGATTACTGGAAATTATATAAGTATTAAGGATGGTATTTTATGGCGAGGGAACTATCATGGACAAATGAAAAATGCATTAATAAAAAATGCTGATTATATTTATATACTAAGTCCTCTTGGAAAAATATTTTCTGAAACAGCAGAAAACATTAACAATATTATTGGCCCATCTCAAAAAAAATATAAAAATCTACTGGATACAGAAGCTACTGTAATAGAAGAAACCCCAAATATTAGCCAAATTTCCCAATTTCTTCCTGAGAATTTAATCATGGATAAACAGGTTAAACTTGTAACTACAACACGCCATCAACTTGAAAATGATACAATATACCCGGGAAATATGTTGAGATATTTTACTGAAATAGACACCCAATTAAAAAATAAATTTGAAATAAATGATTTAGCCTGTTCGGAATTTTCACCTCATATTGATTCAGAACAGGTTATATATGAGTGTCAGATGTACCATGATAATAAGAGAGAAGCTTTTCTAAACTATGAATTTCCTCATACTGAGATTAGAAATCATATGAGGAAAACTTTATTCCCTCACAGAGGATAGTATTGCTTATATCTTGGTAAAAAATTGCTTACAAATCTTTAGTAAATAACACTTATTAATTAAGTTAGTTTATAATTTTTATATAATTCTTATTTAAATATCAGTTATGGATAAATCATACTTTTCAATACAAACTAGGAAAAAAGCGATAAAATACTTGTATTTGTAATAAAGGGAAAATATGACAATAAATGGATACATAAGACTATAAACGCCGTTAATTCTGCAATGATGAAGTGTAAATTACAGCTTGACTTAAATTCCGAAAAAGAAGGCTCTGCAGAATATGAAAATATAAGGCAAAAATGTAAAATGAGTACTGTAAACTGTAAAATTTAAAAATGAAATGATAGGACAAAAATAACACAAAATCGGTTTTTACTGCCTTAATCACAGAACTAATTTTAAATTTTTCATTATCCATTTTACAGTTTACAGTTGTTGTCTATTGGTTGAACGGTTACCTTAAAAATTAGTGCCCCAATGCCATAATCACTACAGGCGGACTCTTGCCACACATTCTGGAGAACTTAAAGGACACAATTTGCTAGAACTTCCTATTATTTTCCGGGCATTCTGCGGGACCAAATCATTAATGCTTTTTGACATATAACTTCCTCCTGTTTTTTATTAAATTTATTAAATTTATATATCCGAGCTATTATCAATCAAAATTATAATAAAATTAATTAAATCGGTCAATAGAAACTTTAAAGTTGTTTTGAACATTTTAAGTATAATTGGAATTTCCACTAAATCAGGTATATAATGTTATATATTTAACCTAATTACAAAAATATATTAGTGAAAAAGAGTTTATCTACAATAATATGAAAAATTATTTTGAGTTTTTAAAATTTGCAGCAGTTTATAAAATACAGATATTCCTTATTCTAATCAGTATAATACTGTATACTATTTCAAGCGGTATATCTATAGGTATGATACAGCCTATTTTTGATTATGTTCTTATCCCTCAAAATTCTTCTCAATCTAAATTAAGCACATCTCTGGAAAAATATCTTAAAAAGATCCCTGTAGAATATTCTAATATGAAAAAATGGACAGAAGAAAAAATAAAAGATATTGATATATATTCTAGAAAAGATCTTCTTAAAATAATATTAATTATTATTCTTTTATCAATATTTACTAAAGCTTTAACTCATGTGTTTCATTCTTACTGGTCTTTTATAGTTACTCAGAAATTGTTAAGAGACATAAGAAACAAGCTATACAAACATCTTCAGATTCTTCCTCTTGATTATTTCCGTCGTAAGCAGACAGGGAGTATAATCTCTCATATAACAAATGATGTAATTCTATTAGATAATTTTATTACTCAAGGATTATTAAATCTTGTTTTAAACGGACTGGAGATAATACTTTTTGGAACTATTTTGTTTTATATTCATTTTAAATTAGCTATATTCTCAATTTTTGTTCTTGTTTTTACTGTTCTACCAATAAGAACATTAAGTAAAAAATTATATAAACTAAGCAGTAAATTACAGGAGAAAATGGCAGAGATAACAGGTATGTTAAATGAGACAGTAAGCGGAGTAAAATCTGTAAAAGCCTTCTGTCAGGAGAAACATGAACAGGAAAAATTCAGTATAATAAATAATGGAATAACTAAAAATATGCTGCGCTCAGCAAGAGCTAACGCAATTTTAATTCCTCTTGTAGAATTAATGGTTACAATAGGTATGGTTTTAGTCCTTATTTATGGCGGAAAAGAAATAATTTATGGAAAGCTTTCTTCAGGACAGTTTATTTTATTTTTGGGAGTTTTCCTTTCTCTGGGAAATCCTATTAAAAAAGTAAGTCAGGTTATAAGTTATATTCAACAGGGAACTGCAGCTATAGATAGAATTTTTAGCATACTGCTTATTCCGTCTTATACTTCTTCAGATAATACAGGGCTTAAGAGTTTTTGCAATATAGAAAAAGACATATGCTTTAAGAATGTTAATTTTCGTTATAACACTGAAACAGAGACTCTTGAAAATATTAATATCCAAATAATAAAAGGAGAGGTAATTGCTTTTGTTGGGGCAAGCGGTGCAGGGAAATCCACCCTTCTGGATATGCTTCCAAGATTTTTGGAACCAGAGTCAGGTTCTATTGAAATAGACGGAATAGATATTCGTAACTTTAATATTAAGTCTTTACGGGATAAAATAGGAATTGTATCTCAAGAAGTTATTCTTTTTTATGATACTGTACGTAATAATATAGCTTATGGGAAACCTGAAGCTTCACAGGAAGAGATTGAAAATGCTGCACGGAGGGCTTATGCTCATGATTTTATAATGGAATTGCAAGAAGGATATAATACAACAATTGGTGAAAGAGGAAGTAAACTATCAGGCGGGCAGAGACAGAGAATTTCGATAGCAAGAGCAATTCTTAAAAATCCTCCAATTCTTATCCTGGACGAAGCTACATCAAATATTGATCTCCAATCTGAACAAGTTGTACAGGAAGCTTTACATAATCTTATGGATGGGAAAACTACATTTATTATTGCACATCGTTTTTCCAGTATAAAACAGGCAAAAAAAATTATATTAATGGAACATGGTAAAATTATTGATTCAGGCTCACATTCAAAACTATTGGAAACAAGCAATTATTATAAGCATCTATGGGAATTACAGCATATAGGGGATATTTTACCTACAGAGATTATATGACAAAATACTATTGATGGATATTAATTGAAGTTGATGATGCCCATTGCCGTGTTTTATTCAGATGGCATCTCAGACAGACAAAATCAAGGGTTAGAAATCCGTGTGAATAAGTATTGCCGCCAGAATCATAAAACATATTTGCAGTGGAATCAACATTGATAATAAAAATATGCGTACGTAAATCACCTTCGTAATTATTTTTTTTTATTGCTGATTTGCCAGCATAAGGCATATGGCATATTTTGCAACTTAAAGCACTCATTTTGTCAATATTAATTTTTTTATCAGGATGACAATCTCCGCAAGGTTTTTTTATGGATTCTTTAGTAGAATATTTTGTACTTATATGAGGATCATGGCATGTTATGCAATCATAGTTATGATGCGCTCCGGCAAGTATTTCTTCATATTGCTGATGATTGGATATGAATCCTTCCTGAACTTTTATATTTTTACCATTATTTCTTGAATGACATTCACCGCAGGATTCAATTGAACCATTTTTCGTCAGTTTAAACTCATCAGGTTTTTCTGCATGCAAACTGGCTTTGCCATGACAACGTTCACAGGTAATATTGTCTTCAGCCCATGATCCTGATATTCCAGGCAGATTATCAAATGTCCCATCATTTTTATACCCTGTTGTATGACAATTACCGCAGTCATATTTTTTTTCTGTATATTCAGAAAAGTAAGAAGTAAACGCACCAGTTTCAAGATTATATTGTGCAGAATCACCTGTTATTATATATCCTTTTTTATTAATAAAAATAGCTTTCCATCCGTATCCTCCAATAACATATAGTATATCATCCCATGCATATTCTGCAGGCGGCTTTGGTATTTCTGAATATGGATAAATTTGAGGATTTCCATAATTTATTCTATTTTGAATAAAATTGTGCCCTGATTTGACAAAATTATTGTATATAGCTTTATGACAGTCTTTGCAAGAACTATTTCCAATATAAGTTGCATTTTTAGGCTCATTGTTATTTTTTTTATTATCAGAATTGGAACATGCAAAAGAAAAAACAATAATAATTGTTATTATTATAATAAAAATTTTTAAACCATTGCTTTGTACCATAGCAAATTCTCCAGCACATTTTCCTTTAGAAATTCCCCAAAATCGAAAAAACGAACCACAGAGCACACTGAGATATATTTATAATTTAAAACTCTGTGTTCTCTGTGGTTAATTTCTTTCTTGAGAAACTTCTGCATTTTCCTTTTTGACATTTTCTAATATTTATTATAACATACTATATAAAAATTTGTATAGAGCGAGATAAACATGCGAAATGTATTTAAGTACATATTACTTTTTAATCTTGTTTTTTGTCAAGCGTTTTTGGTAAGAGCTTCGGACAATATAAATGGAACTTCAAATACAATAATTGTTTTTAAAAATGACATAACTGATAGTTCAAAGAATAAAACTATATATAAGTTTATTGAATATTTCAATGTGTTTTATAATAAAAATGAGAAATACTATTTTTATTTTGACGGATGGACATCCGGATTGTTATCAAAAGATGAAGAAAATAAATATATACCTGATAATGAAATATCCTCTGTTTATTTTCAATATAATCTTACAACTTATCCTGTTTATTTTAAAATAGGTAGATTATATTTAAACGAAGGGATAGCAAGAGAGGAACAGATAGATGGAATATATGGAAAATTTAATTTTAAAAATGATTATAAATTAAGTTTATATCAGGGAGTACCACAGGAAACAAAAGACGAAAAAACACAGATAGACGACCTTGTATATGGAGGTAAAATAAGTAAAAACTGGGGGGAGAATGCTTCTATTGATGTATCATATTTGCAAGAATACGACTCATCATTAATATTTCGTAAAGAAATGGGATTTGCCCTTTATTATGTTTTTTATAGAAATGCGTATCTTCTTGGACAGATAGATTATTCTATGGATAAAGAAAGAATTTTCAATCATGATTATACAATAAACTATACTCCAAACGAATATTTAGTATTTTCAGAAGAATATATGAAAGGTGATTTTAAATATATATTGCCTGCAGGAGCAAGCAGTTTATTTTCAAATTTCAGTAATGAATCTATAGAAAAATGGAAATCTCAGCTTGATATTAATTCAACAGGAGATTATTCTTTATCAATAGATTTCCAGGCGATGAAATATAGAGAGGAGAGAGCAGCGCGTTATTATGGAGGAGAAATACGTTACAGAATGCTCACAGAAAATACAGGAGGAATATCTTTTCATAGAATGGGTACAGCTGAAAACAGTATAAGTTATAATGAAATAAGAGAGTTTTTCAGAATAGATAATGAAAAAAGATTATATTCTTTTGATGCAATGCAACTATTTTATAGTAAGTCTATATACAGTCGCAAACAGGCATATCAGTTTTCATTTACCAGCGGATATCATATTTCAGAAAATACATTAGTTTCTGGAACTATTGAATATAATCTTAATTCTTTTTATAAATATGATCTGGCAGGTAATGTTAAATTAAAATACATGTTTTAATCTTAATGATATATGAGGATAAACATGAATATAAAAACAAAACGGCTTTTTATGATTTCCAATATTATATTAATTATTAATACATTTTATGGGTGCAGTTCAATTCTCCCTGAAAAAAGGTTTGAATTGTTGACTCATCCTGCTTTGAGTAAAACTCGAATTTTATGTACAGATTGTCATTCTGATTCAAATGAAAATAACAGAAAACCTTTTGAGTATTTTAACCATACATCGAAATTCATTGCTCAACATCGAATTTATGCTTCACAGGAAGAGGATGTATGCAATATTTGTCACAGGTCAGAATTCTGCACAGAATGTCATACTCGTTATGATCAAACTCCTTTTAATTTAAAAAGCGGAGACAGACCTGACAGGATGTATCCGCATATAGGAGATTACATCGTACGTCATAAAATAGATGGTAGATATTTTTCTGATACATGCTTTAAATGTCATGGAAGAAAGAATAACAGAACTTGTAATAGATGTCACAGGAAATAGTTCTTAAGAGGTATATATGAAAATATTTAGGGCTTGCGAAAAAATAAATTGGACAAATTATCGCGCAGGATTTTTGTCGGAGTTCAAGGCGCATCCGCAGGTGAATAGCAGAATTAAGCTATTCAGCAAGGATGCAACGCAGAAATCCGGCAAAAAGACAAGCGAGAATGTCCAAGTTATTTCTTCGCAAGCCCTTAGTATCATATTATTAATATTTTCCATTTCTGCCTGTGCTAAAATAAATTCTGATGCACCAGTTACTGTCGAAGGCAGGCATTCTGATGAATGGATACAAAAGCATAAAGAAAAAAAATTATCCTTCGCAATTATTGATTGCATAGAATGCCATGGTAAAGATTTCAAAGGCGGGATAAGCGGCACGAGCTGTTCTTTATGTCATAGCGAAACTGGAGTACATCCTGCATCCTGGATTGACGGACATAATAAAATGGCAGAGAAAGAAACAAATTCATGTACTGAATGCCACGGAAAGGATTATACGGGAGGTAACAGCGGAGTTAGCTGTTATACCTGTCATAATGGACCGGAAGGGCAAGAACATAATGATGCATGGATATCCCAGCATGCAGCAAAAGTAAAAGAAAATAATACTTCCTGCCCTGAATGCCATGGGGCAGATTATAAAGGCGGAGTTGTTAAAGTAAGCTGTTATAAATGTCATCTTGGCGGAGAAAATGGGTATCCGCATCCTATGGAATGGGGGATTGATTCGACTTCTGTTTTTATGTCTCATAAAATTGAAATAAATTCTGAAAATTATTCAAATTCTTCCTGTGCATTATCTTACTGTCATGGTTCAGACTTAAAAGGCGGGGTATCCACTATAAGCTGGGGAATAGCACCGTCCTGTTATAGCTCAACATTTGACAATAAAACATGTCACACAGAACTGCCTGAAGCAGATTATTATATTAAATAGTGGATTATTATCAAACCATGCTTCTGATGGGGAAAACGGCTTATTTATGTTGTTAACTGAATCTTATGATGCTGCTGTTATTGATATTATGATGCCTCTTCTGGACGGCTTGACATTGATTAGTAAGCTGCGCAAAAAAAAAGTAACAACTCCTGTGCTTATTCTTAGCGCGAAAAAGACAGTAGATGATCGTGTTAAAGGTTTGGATGTTGGCGGGGATGATTACCCTTGTTAAGCCGTTCGCATTTTCAGAGCTTTTAGCACGCATCCAGGCTCTTATACGCAGGACCAATTCTTCTTCAGAGCCTACAATATTAACAGTAGGAGACCTTTCTCTTGATATCGTTAAAAGAGAGCTGATTGATCCATTCCGAGCTATAACCTTTTTGTAAATAAGTTTTAAGCGCGCGATCGATCGCCAATTCCGGGTCGGCGGTTTCTTCCAGTCTTTCATACCCAACACGAGCAAGCCACAGTTTGAACGGCTCGGCGTTTGGTGAGGGAATTGACTGGATAAGACCAATGGCAGTAACTTAAGGAAAAAATTGTAGTTGCTCAATTTATTGAGCATAAAAAAAGCTTGATAAATCAAGCAACTACAAAAACAAAAAAACACAAAATCATCAAAAAATTCCTTAAGTTACTGCCATTAGGATAAGACGGAGCATGGTTTCAGTATCTGCAACATCAGTGAAACGCATTTTGCCGTCTTGAGCAATCATTTTTAAACCGTTACATTTTGTAACGGTTTCATTTGAACCCTCATCAATCAAGCGTTTTTTGAGTAACCCGCCAATAAACTTGAGGATTATTGCTATTAGTTAGTACCGCTACTACATCAACAACCCTTTACTCATATCTTAAACCCCATCTTAGCAAGGTGGCTTTCAACTTTATTAGTGAATTCAACCATTTTGTTTGAAATATCCGACATTGGCTCAGCAATCACTTCAGAAAGTAAACCTTCCTCACTACCGTGTTCATCTTTAAGCTCATCCATTTTTGCTGCGATCTCTTCAAGCTTGGTGTTTAGTTCTTCAAGTTTAGTTTGATCAGAAGCAAAATATGTTTTAATTAAAAGTGTAATCGGGATAAGCCTGCCTTCAAGTCCATAAAGCCCTTCAACATCTTTTTTTCTTTCCCTTATTTTCTTTTTGCAAACGGCTTAGCTCATTACCAGCGCCCCAACCATCTGTGGTAATAATGTGAGTCTCATCCTGCATGGTTTCTTCCCAATAAGTCATCAAACATGAGTATCGATATAGCGGGAAATGTTAAGATTGTATTCTTTATTTTCTATTTCTTTAAAAAGAGGATTGGAAAGTGTACTTTGTCCTTTCTTTATTTCAGCAGTCGGCTCGCTATGCAGCCACATATTAAGAATAGCAAGTGTAGCCGTAGCGTTTTCTTTTTCCTGCCCATAAATGGCTATACCTTTTGGTGTTTCAGCCGCAACTTTTAGAAGAAGCGATCCGCTTCCGCATGTTGGATTATAATTAATTGCCATATTTAATGATTACCTTTCAAAGGATTTCTAAACAAAATAATACGACAAAATGATTTTAACAGTTTTTTTTTAAATCTGCAATCCCTAAATACTTAAAACCTGGATCTGGAAGCGAGCCTATTTTAATTATTAAGTTTTTTAACGATTATTCCGAATTATATAAAAGTATAAAAGTAATTTGTATTGGTAATGTCAAAATTTTTATGAAAAAGTAGGGTAAAATATGAAAAGTGCAAATAGATATTAAGTTTGCATTCGAATTTTTGTCATTCCCGAATGTTTTTATCGGGAATCTGGTTTAGATTCCGTAGATTTAAAATTGAATA
>JACRDZ010000168.1 GCA_016212735.1 Candidatus Firestoneibacteriota bacterium
ATTTATCTCTGCCATGGCAATTTTACTGATCTTTTTTAAATTAACAATATCAGTAAGTTTATTTATACTGATATTACTTTTTATAGGTGCTATAACTACTAAATCATTGGATGCTATTGGTCTTATTTCATCAAGCAAGTTTGATTTCTGGAGAATACTTATATATTCATAATTTGCAGATATAAATATATCAGAAGGAGCACGTCTTAATATTTCTTGGTATAAACGACCAGAACTGTCAAGATTCAGCTGTATTTTACAGTTATTATCCTCTTCAAATTTATTGCAAATTTTATTCATGGCATCTGCAAGACTGGAAGCTGCAAAAACATAAATTTCGGGAACAAGTTCACAAACTCCATCAACACAACGTATTTGTTTTTTTCCCTCATTATGTAAATGTTTTTTTTCTCTTGATAGTGTTTCTGTATAAATTTTATGAGGAATATGTATTAGAAAAACAATTAAAGATATTTTTAAAAAAAAATATAATTTATACATATTACTCCTAATAAAATCTTTATGTAGTAAGGCTTAGAGCCTAATAAATAAACTTATTATTAGTAATTGTCAAGGGAAAAAGATTCAGGAAAGAAATTTATCAAGAAAGAAATTAACCACAGGTTACAGCCCATTGGCAAATTTATTTCTTATATTTATTTTCAATATCCAGAAGTATTTGTTTATATTTTACCCCTGCTCTAAAACCTCCTAAACTTCCATCTTTTGAAATAACACGATGGCAGGGGATTATTAATGGAATAGGGTTTGTATGATTTGCCTGTCCAACAGCTCTTGCTGATTTTGGATTTCCAATTTTCTCTCCTACCCAGGAATAAGTCCTAACTTCTCCATAAGGAATAGTGCGCAGTATCTTCCATACTTTTAGTTGAAAAAAAGTATATCCATTTAAATCCAGAGTATATTCTCCATTTAGTGTGCTATTTCCATTTAAATATTTTTGAATATCAGAAACAATTTTTTTAAAGGGTTTTTCGGATTTTACAGCATTTGATATGAAATCTGAGAATTCATATTTTTTACCAAATGTTATAAATCGCAATCCACGGGAAGTTGATCCTAAATAAATTTTACCCAAGCTTGATTCAAAGCTGAAATAATACAAAATATTACTATTTTGCATAGTAGTATTAGCCTTTTAACAATTCTCTGGCATGTTTGAGAGTGAGTTCTGTTATTTTTTCTCCACCAAGCATTCTTGCAATTTCTCCGGCTCTGGTCTTAGAATCCAGCAACTGTACTTCAGTAATTGTACGTTCATCTTTTATTAATTTAGAAATAAAGAAATGCGATCCAGCAATACTTGCAATCTGTGGCAGATGTGTAATACATATTACCTGATGATTCATAGAAATAGATTTAAGTTTTTTACCTATTTTGCTTGCTATTGCTCCTCCGACTCCCATATCAATCTCATCAAAAATAACAGTTGGTATACAATCTCCTTCAGTTTCTGCAGTTTTTAATGCCAGCATTATTCTTGATATCTCTCCTCCAGAAGCTATCTTTGATAGAGGTTTAGCTTCCTCTCCGGGATTTGGAGATATATAAAATTCTATTTTATCTATACCCCATGGAAAAAGATGATAATTTTTGCCATTTTTTCTAATTTCACCTGAAGGATTTTCTTCTTTAAAATTATTTATTACAAATTTTGTTTTACTCATTCCAAGATCACTTAATTCAATTTCTATTTTTGTCTTTAATGCCATTGCTGCTTTTGAGCGTTTTTCTGACAAAATAAGTACTCTTTTTTCAAGTTCATTTTTTGTGATCTTTAACTTTTCAATATAACCGCTAAAATTATCTTCCTCTATTTTTATTTCTTCTAATTCTTTTTGAATATTTTCACGATACGATAAAATTTCTTTTATAGAATTCCCATATTTCTTCTTAAGCTGTTGAATAGCAATTATTCTTTCTTCAATTTTAATTTGCTCTTCAGAATTAAACTCCAGAGAATTGCGATATCGTGAAAGATCGCTAGTGGTTTCTTTTAATTCCAGAAAAACATTTTCACATACATCCTGATGTTTTTTTAAAGAAGGGTCTAAAACAGATATTTCCTTCAGTACAAGTCTTATTTTATCTATTTGTTCAAGAACAGAAGGTGTTTCTCCTCCTTCATATAGGAGTGAATATATATATTCTACACTTTTAATAAGTTTTTCAGCATTTCGTAAAATAGATGCTTTTTGTGTAAGAATATCATCTTCCCCATGAACAAGATTCATATCATCTATTTCTTTTATCTGAAATTCCCAGAAATCTATTTTGCTTAAACGCTCACGTTTTTGCTCTTCAAATCTTTGTATTTTTTCCTCTAGGTCTTTATATTCTCTATAAATTTTTTTTACAGCTTTTACATCTGAATTTATCTCTGCAAAATTGTCAAGAAGAATCAAATGATTATCAGGAGAAAATAGAGATTGATGTTCATGCTGGCCATGAATATCAACCAATAAGTCGCCAATCTGTTTTAGCATAGACAAAGTAATTTGATATCCATTAACCAGACATTTGCTTTTTCCAGAAGTGTTTATTTCCCGTCTAATAATCAGCATCCCTTCATCATGGTGTATATTTAACTGACTTAAAACTTCAAATATTTTTTCGTGATTTGTAACAGAAAATTCTGCTTCAATAACTGCAGTATCACAGCCTGTTCTAATAATTTCCTGTCTTGCTCTTTCACCGCAAACAAAATTTAATGCTTCCACAATCATAGTCTTACCAGCACCAGTTTCTCCTGTTAAAACTATAAATCCTTTCATGAATTCTATTTCCATATTATCAATCAGAGCAAAATTTTTTATATATAATCTCTCAAGCATATCTACCTCGATATAAGGGCTTGCGAACCTACCACCAGTGATCCAGATTTTTAACATTTTTTCTGATATAAAAAACTGATAATAAAATTTCAAGAGCACCTGCAATAAAACCAAAGATTAAAAACGGTATTGTTACTTCCCACCCGCTGGCTTTTCTAAGTGCAGTAATATATATAAGACCATGAACTCCTCCCATGAATATTAAACCCATATATTGAAATACTGCTCCAAGTGATCTTGTGGCATTA